>JBDSGA010000038.1:0-6830 GCA_039919235.1 Thermomonas sp.
AGCCATAGCGCGGCGTCGGACTCATTGCCGAACACACGTGCATCGAAGCCTTGTTCGCGCGCCAGGATCTCGCCGTGTTCGACCTCGGGTATCTGTTTTGGATGCGCTTCCACATAGGCGACGCGCACGCCCTCGAATCCAAGCCCGACCATGGCTTGCACGAACTGGGCGAGTTGCTCTGGCGGTGGCGGCTCGCCTTCCATGTCATCCACCACCAGCAAACTGCGCGGTCGTTCGCGGCGTACTTCTTCCGCCATGGACATCCAGTACGCCATGGTTGTTTCGAGGGTACCGTTGACGCCGGTCACATGCGCACGCAACAAACTGCCCTGGCGGTGGTAGTCGATGCTGAAGGAGGTCGGCGCGCTCATGCGCCCAACGCTTTCTCGATGTCTGCAGCAATCGAGGCCGGCTTGTCGGTAGGCGCGTAACGCTTGATCACCTTGCCATCGCGACCAATCAGGAATTTGGTGAAGTTCCACTTGATGCCATCGAAACCGAGCAAACCGCCCTTCTCGTCCTTCAGCCATTTCCACACTGGATGCGCGTTGTCGCCGTTCACCTCTACTTTGGCGAACATCGGGAAGCTCACGTCATAGCTGAGCGAGCAGAAATTGCGAATCTCATCGGCGTTGCCAGGCTCCTGATGACCGAACTGGTCGCAGGGGAATCCCAGCACGACCAGACCCCGTTGTCCGTACTCGCGCCATAACGCTTCAAGTCCGGTGTATTGCGGCGTGAACCCGCACTTGCTGGCGACGTTGACGATCAGCATGACCTTGCCGCTATAGTCCGACAGTGACTGCGGTGTGCCGTCGAGTGTTGCGGCGTCGAAATCATAAGCAGTCGTGTTCATGCTGGAATCCTGCAAGCGTTGAGGGAAACTGGACTCTAGGATCATTGGTTCGAGCCCGCACACCAATCTCCAATCCCCTCGTCGCCAAGTCGCGTTCCGGTCAACTTTTCCCGGGCTTGGAGACTTCCTTCACGATTTGCGCGGTTGCGTCATCTTTGCCTGCCAACGACAAATCAGCGATAGCGGCGATGCCTGCGACCTTTCCATCGCCATCGACCACGATCAAGCGGCGGATCTTGTTCGCTTCCATCACGCAGGTGGCGTCATGCAGACTGGTGTCGCTGGAGACGGTCTGGATCGGCGAGGTCATTGCATCGCCCGCGCAAGCGCCGGATGCGTCCTTGCCGCTGGCCACGATGCGCACGGCGATATCGCGGTCCGTCACTGTGCCCACCGGGCGACCGTCGTGGTCGACCACCGGGATCATCCCGCAGTCGCTGTCGATCATCATTTGGGCCACTTGCTTGAGCGGCGTGTCGTGCTTGCAACAGGACGGGTTGGGTGTCATTACGCTGGTCACATTGGCCATCACAGGAATCCTTGTGGTTGAAAGCGGAAAGTGCCACCACTATTCCCGCCATACCGTGGGGGTGGCGTGAACCACCCTCCCCTTCGTCACAGGCTTGTGCGAACCGCCTGCGCTACCCTTATGGGTCGAAAGCCCTGACTTGATGAGGACCATGATGAAATATCCGATCACCTGCGCGCTGGCGCTCGCCGTTTCCACTGCCCTGGCAGGCTGCGCAACCACGATGTCGCCTACTGCGACGTCCACGACGGAGACCCCGATGCCTGCTGACAGCTTCGCCTCGAACCCGTTTGCAGCGCCGAGCCCGCTGCCGTTGCATTACCCGCAGTTCGACAAAATCAAAGACGCTGATTTCGCCCCCGCCTTCGAACATGGCATCGCCGAGCAGCGCCGCGAGATGGACGCTATCGCGACCAATTCGCAGCCCGCGAGCTTCGACAACACGATCCTGGCGATGGAACGCAGCGGCCAGTTACTGGGTCGCGCCCTGTATGTGTTCGGTAATCTGACCGGTGCCCATACCAACGACACCCTCGATAAGCTCGACGCAGAATATTCACCGAAGTTCGCCGCCGCGCACGACGCGATCTACCTCAATCCGGCGCTGTTCCAGCGAATCAAGGCGCTGTACGACAGCCGTGCCACGTTGGGCCTGGAAGCCGAGGGCGTGCGCCTGGTCGAGCGCTACTACACCGACTTCGTGCGTGCAGGCGCCAACCTCGACCCGGCACAGAAGGAACGGGTCAAGGCGATCAATGGCGAACTGGCGACGCTGCAGACAACCTTCAACCAGGACGTGCTCGCCGAGGTCAATGACTCTGCGATCGTCGTCGACAATCGCGCAGATCTCGCCGGCCTGAGTGACGAACAAATCCAGGTGCTGGCCGACAATGCCAAGTCCAAGGGAATGGAGGGCAAATACCGCATCGCCCTGCTCAATACCACCGGCCAGCCGATGGAAGCGCAGCTCGACAATCGCGCCGTGCGCGAGCGCATCTATCGCGCCTCCATCAACCGCAGTAGCCGCGGCAACCAATGGGATACCCGTGACATCGTCTCCAAGGTGACCAAGTTGCGCGCCGAGCGCGCTGCGATCATGGGCTACCCGAACTACGCCGCCTTCGCCGTGGCCGAGGAAACCGCGAAGACGCCGGAGGCGATCAACGCGATGCTGGCGAAACTCGCCCCGCCCGCAGTGGCCAATGCCCGCCGCGAAGGCGCAACCCTGCAGGCGATGATCGACAAGGAACAGAAGACCAAGGGCCAGCCGAGTTTTGCGCTGGAGCCGTGGGACTGGGCCTATTACACGGAGAAGGTGCGCGCCGCGCAGTACAGCTTCGACGAGTCCCAGCTCAAGCCCTACCTTGAGCTGGATAACGTGCTGGAGAACGGTGTGTTCTTCGCCGCGCACAAACTGTATGGCCTGGATTTCAAGCGCCGCACCGACCTGCCGGTGTACGAGCCCGACGTACGCGTGTATGAAGCCTTCAATGCCGATGGCTCGACGCTTGCACTGGTGATCGTGGATCCCTATGCCCGCGCGTCCAAGCGCGGCGGCGCGTGGATGAGTTCCTACGTCGACCAATCCGACCTGCTCGGCAACAAGCCGGTGGTCGCACTGCATCTGAATGTCACCAAGCCCAGCGCGGGTAAGCCAGCGCTGATGACATGGGATGACGTCAACACCTCGTTCCATGAATTCGGCCATGTGCTGCACGGCATGTTCTCTAACGTGGAATATCCGTATTTCAGCGGCACCAACGTGCCGCGTGACTTCGTCGAGTTCCCGTCGCAGGTCAACGAGATGTGGGCGGACTGGCCTGAAGTGCTGGCCAATTACGCCAAGCATTGGCAGACCGGCGAGCCGATGCCGAAGGCGCTGCTCGACAAGGTCTTGGCCAGCTCCAAGTTCAACCAGGGCTTCACCACCACCGAATATCTCGGTGCCGCGTTGCTCGACCAGAAGTGGCACCAGGTACCGGCCGCGCAGTTGCCGGATGCGTCCGGGGTGATGGCCTACGAGGCCAAGGCCCTGCACGATGTCGGCCTGGACTATGCCGCCGTACCACCGCGCTACCGCACGCCGTACTTCAGCCACATCATGGGCGGCTACGCAGCGGGCTATTACGGCTACATCTGGTCAGAAGTGCTCGACGCGGACACCGTGCAGTGGATCAAGCAACACGGTGGCCTGACCCGCGCCAATGGCGATCGATTCCGCGCCACCTTGCTCTCGCGCGGCGGCAGCAAGGACGCGTTGCAGCTGTTCCGGGATTTCTCGGGCCAGGAGCCGGACATCAAGCCGCTGCTGGAACGCCGCGGTTTGACCAGCAAGTAAATCCATGTCGATGTAAGACAAAAACGCCGCCCTCGGGCGGCGTTTTCATTTCCGGTGATTCAAAGCGCGTGATGCCGCTCGATGGTGGCTTGATCCAGTCGCAGGAAGCGCGCCGCATTGTTGTACAGGATGTCGCGTTTCTGGCCCTCACTAAGGAATGGCGCTTGCTCGATGACGTCGATCGAGCGACCGATGGTCTCGGGCCAGACCATGTTGTCGGATCCGAACATCACCCGTTTGCCGAAGCCGGCATCGACGATGGCCTGCAGGTATCGGTAGAACGCCGGCCGCGGTTGCGTGTAGACGATCACGCCCACGTCAACGTACACCTGCGGATGCGTGTAGAGCACTGCGAGCAAGTCGTCCAGCATCGGATAGCCGGCGTGCATGAGGTACACGCGCACCTTCGGATGCTTCAGCAACACGTCTTCCATGACCAAGGCGCTGTCCAACCGCGCGCGATAGCCACTGAGGGCCGGCATCAGGTGAGGCGCGCCAGGCGGCCCGGGGCCGATGTGGATGCCCACCGGCAAGTCGAGGTCTTCCGCCATTTTCCAGAACGGCTCAAGCGTCGGATCGGCCGGCGAGATGCCTTGGTACTGCGGACCGATCTCCGACAGCACCAGGATGTCGCCCTTGGCCTTCATTGCCTTGACCCGTGCGACCGTTGGCGCGTCCACCTTGAGCGGCTGCACGCTGTCGCCGAGTGCGGGGATGATCCGATCGGGTGCGGCGTCGCGCCAGTACGCAATGTCCTTGTCGCTGTCACCGCTGAGCACGCCGATCACATCATGTTTCGAGAGTTCAGCCAACGTGCGCCGGCGCATCTCTTCCCGCGACTCCGGCGACCAGACAGGATCACTGCAGGCCGGCTTCTTGAACATCGCGATGAACGTCTCGGCGTAGGCACCTGCACCCGGGTCCCACGACGGCATCTCGGCCAATGGCGTACACATGCCCAGCGGTGGCGGCCCCTGTGCGTCCGGCGCGAACACATGCAGGTGCATGTCGATCACCGGCTGGCGCTTGTCGAGCTGTGCCGCAGGCGTCTGGGCGAATGACAACAATGCGATCAACAGCACGTACATTCCACGCAATGCCATCACTTGCTCCGGTTGGTGGCTGCACTGCTTGTAGTAACGCAATCAACGCTAATGACAGGTCATGGACATCGAATGGCTTCAGGCGTGCAGGCCCAGCGGGTCGGCACATGCAGCCTGGCCATCCAGTACCGACGGACCACGCAACACCAGGTCGCGTACCAGCACGCCGCGCGCCGCCTGCTGGTCCGCTGGCGACAGTTCGACCAACGCATGCATCTCGCCTGCGATGAACGAGGCAATCGGCACCCCATCGCGCAACAACAGGCGCGCACCTGGCTGCCGCGGCACTTTATCACCGGCAATGATGCCCCCAAGCAGATTCAAAGGATCACTGGCCGACACCGCGATCATCGCGCCGTCATGCGCGCGCTTGCGCACCGCGCGCAGCGTCGCCACCGCTTCCGGGAGTGCGAACTGCGCGCCGACCACGCCGGCGATGAAGCGCCCGCCGCGCAGTTCGCCCCGCGCTTCCAGCCGCTGGTAGACGCGCAACATTTCGCGCCACGGCGGCAACCACGGCGCCTCGCGTTCCAGCAAACGCCAGCAGACCACGCCGTAACGCCGCAGCAGCACGCGGGCGACGTGTTCCAGCATCTCAGGGTCAGGTTTGCCATCGGATTCGATGCGTCGTGCTGCGCTCCAGCGCCCGGCATCGGCGATGCCCATCAACGAGGCGCGGCGCCCGCGTCGGCCAAACGTCGACGGACGTTTGGACGCCGGCATCAACAGGGCGCGAAGTCCGGAATAACTATCGCAGCTCACCCGTCCGCGCGCGACCAACTCGGCCAGCGCATCTTCCAGCTCCGCGTGCAGCAGCGCAGTCGCATCGATCAATTCATCGAAGAACAGGGCGCCGCTTGCTTGCAAGACATCAAGGACCTTTTGCGCGCGCGAAGAAATCACCGCATCCTCGTCGCGGCCACTGGTGGCCAACCGTGTCCAGCGACTCAGTTCGCGACGCGGCAGCAACACGATGGGGGCCGCGCGTACCAACGTGCCACCCGAGTCGCCACCACCTGCGCGCAAGCGCGTCCATGCAATCCGCCCGGCGGTGCAGAGGTCATCCAGCCAGGCGATCGAATAGTCCTTGATGCGGGCCGGCAACACTTCGGATTCCCAACTACACGCAGCAGCCTCGAAGCCTTCCAGTTGGGTCAGCACGCTGGCAAGTACATCTGGACCACTGCCCCGCGTGCCGGGCGACACGCGTTGCCAGTCGCACAGGAAGCGCACGTAGTCGCGCACCTCGACCGGTTCGATCTCGCGCCGCAGCTTGCCGATGGTATTGCGATGGATGCGGGCGAGCAGATGGCGCTCACACCATTCGTCGACCTCGGCGCCGGCACTGAACTGCCCGCGCATCACGAAACCCTCCTGCTCCAGGGCCAGCAGCGCGATACCTGCATCGGCGCAGGGCACCACCAGCGCGGCCGCAATCGCCGCAGCCGTCACCGGGCCCATCGCCCCGAGGCGTGCGCGTACCAGTTCGCGCAGCGCGTCCTCGCGCGTCCAGGTTTGTGCATACGCAGCCGGCACATTGATGGTCGGAGACAGCGGCGCGCCCACGTGCACCGCCTGCAGCTGAGGCAGGCGTTCGGCGGTCACCCACAACACAGTCCCATCGACTAGCAGCGTGGCGGCACGCCGCAGCTGTGCGAGTGTCTGCAGCCATTCAAACCACCCCGACGCTTCTGCCTCGCCTTGGTTGATGACACCCGCGCCCATTAGCGCCTCGTGCATCTCATCGAGATTGCCTGCTTGCGGCCACGCGTCCTCGCGAGCGGCTTCGACCGCAGCAGGATCCAGCCGACCAAGATCACCAGCTTGCTCGACGCCCCCAAAGCCGCGTGCCTGCACCGCGCGGGTGCGGCGTTCTTCCAGCGGCGCGTCCACGTGCACCGCCTGCAGCTGAGGAAGGCGTTCGGCGGTCACCCACAACACAGTCCCATCGACTAGCAGCGTGGTGGCACGCCGCAGCTGTGCGAGTGTCTGCAGCCATTCAAA
>JBDSGA010000039.1:0-4259 GCA_039919235.1 Thermomonas sp.
GAATCCGAGCGGTTGGTGCAGGATGCATTGGCGCACCTTATTCCAGATCGCACGACGCTGGTGATCGCGCATCGGTTGTCGACGATCGAACATGCCGACCAGGTACTCGTGCTGGATGACGGCAAGCTGGTGGAGCAGGGCACCCATGCCGAATTGATGGCGGCCGGCGGCTTGTATGCGCACCTGCACGCCATGCAGTTCCGCGAGCAGGGAGCGTGACCAGCAAGGTACTGCCGCAGCCGCCCGCTTGGTGGCATGACGGCAGCTCCCCGCCGATCCATGCACGCATGTTGTCGGCCGTGTACGGAACGGCCACTGCGTTGCGGCGCCGGCTCTATCGCAGCGGCATCAAACGCAGCCGGCATCCAGGCGTGCCGGTGATCGTGGTCGGCAACATCGTGGCAGGCGGCACCGGCAAGACGCCGCTCGTGATTGCACTCGTCAATCGATTGCGTGCTGCTGGCTTCACGCCGGGCGTTGCAAGCCGCGGGCATGGTCGCAGCGATGCGAAAACAGCACGCTGGGTCGACGCAGACAGTGATGCGGCGTTGAGCGGCGACGAAGCCCTGTTGATCGCGAACAATACCGGCGCCAAGGTGCGGGTGGATCGTGATCGAGTGGCCGCCGCGCAGGCGCTAGCCAAGGCAGGTTGCGACGTGATCGTTTGCGATGATGGCCTGCAGCACTACCGGCTGGCGCGCGATATCGAGATCGAAGTGGTCGATGCACGTCGCCGCTATGGCAACGGACGTTTATTGCCCGCTGGTCCGTTACGCGAACCCATGGAACGCGCAGCTGATTGCACATTCCGGGTGCTCAACCTCGGCGTGGTGCAAGACGAGGCGATGGCGCCGGCAAGCGGACTCGGTGAATGGCCGATGCGCTTGCAGGTGATCGAGGCGCTGCTACTTCTGGGCGGGCATTCGCAATCGCTTGCGGCATTCGCCGGCCAACGCGTGCATGCGGTGGCCGGGATCGGCGACCCGGAGCGGTTCTTCACCACCTTGCGCGCCTTGGATATCGCGATCGTGCCGCATGCGTTCCCAGACCATCATGCGTACCAGGCCCAAGACCTCGATTTCGGTAGTCCGCTGCCCGTGCTGATGACCGAGAAAGACGCGGTGAAATGCACGGCATTCGCCCAACGGCATTGGTATTCGGTGCCGGTACAGGCGCGGATGCCGGACGCATTCTGGGCGGCATTGCTGGAGAAGTTGGCCATAATGACGCCATGACTACGCCTGATTTCGTCGTCGCCATTCCCGCCCGCTACGCTGCATCGCGCTTGCCGGGCAAGCCGCTGCGGTTGCTTGGCGGGCAGCCGCTGATCTTGCATGTGGCGCGGCAAGCTGCGCAGGCGGGTGCACGCGAGGTATGGGTTGCCACCGATGACAGTCGCATCGCCGGCGCGCTGGCAGGTAGCGGCGTGCAGGTCGCGATGACGTCGATGAGTCACGCGTCCGGCACGGATCGGCTCGCCGAGTGCGCGCGGATCGCGGGTTGGAGCGATGACACCATCGTCGTCAACCTGCAAGGCGACGAACCCTTCGCACCCGCCGATGGCATCGCCTGCGTCGCGACGGCGGTGGCAGAAAGTGGCGCTGGCATTGCCACGCTTGCGGCACCGATCAACGACATCGACAGCTTGCTCGATCCGAACGCGGTCAAGGTCGTCATGGCCGGAAATGGTGATGCGCTGTATTTCAGCCGGGCGCCGGTGCCGTGGCCACGTGATGCGTTCGCCCGCGACAAAAGTGTCATGCCGGAAGGGCGCTGGCTGCGTCACATCGGCCTCTATGGCTATCGCGTGTCGGCGCTACGGGCATTCGCTGCATTGCCGCCGGGATCGCTGGAACAGATTGAATCACTGGAACAGTTGCGCGCGCTGGAGGCCGGTTGGCGGATCGCGGTGCGGCTGACGCCTTCGCCTTTCCCGCCGGGGGTCGATACGCTGGAAGACCTCGCGCGCGCGGAACTTGAGTGGGATCAACGCAATGGATAACCATGTGAACGTGAGGCCGTTGGGCGTATTGATGGTGTGCCTGGGCAATATCTGCCGTTCGCCAATGGCCGAGGGCGTCTTGCGCGCTCGCCTGCAGGAGGCTGGCCTTGCAGCGAAGGTGCACGTGGATTCGGCGGCAACGGGCCGTTCGCACGTCGGGCACGAGCCCGATGAACGCGCGATTGCATGTGCGGCCAAGCACGGCGTGGACATCTCCGGGCAGCGCGCCCGCGCATTGACGATCGAGGATTACAGCGAGTTCGATGTCATTCTGTGCGCGGATCGCACCATCTTGCACGACGCACGCATCCGCAAGCCACGCACTGCGCACGCCGATGTCGAGCTGATGATGGAATGGGCGGGACTCGGCAAGAAGGATGTTCCGGACCCGTATTACGGTGACCCGCGCGATTTCGAGCGTGCTTGGAAATTGGTCGATGCCGCGGCGTCGGGCGTCGTCGAACGCATTCGGCAGGGTCGATTCTGAGCCGGCACAAATCTGACGACGCCACGCCCGCCTTCGACGGCAAAGCAACTGCCGCGAGCTTGCCAGCCGCGCCCGGTGTGTACCAGATGTTGAGTGCCGAAGATGGCGTGCTTTACGTCGGCAAGGCGCGCGCGTTGCGCAACCGCGTAGGCAGTTATTTCAACGCGACCCCGAAATCGACCCGGATCATGGCGATGCTGGGGCAGGTCGCCAGGATTGAAGTGACCGTCACCCGCAGCGAGGCCGACGCGCTACTGCTGGAAAATCAGCTGATCAAGTCGCTGCACCCGCGCTACAACGTGATGCTGCGCGACGACAAGAGCTATCCGTTCGTGTTGTTGACGCAAGAAGCGTTTCCGCGGCTGGGCTTCCATCGAGGTCCGCGTGCAATCCCGGGTCGCTATTTCGGGCCTTATCCAAGCGCGGCGTCGGTGCGTGACACGCTCAACCTGATGCACAAGCTGTTCAAGCTGCGTAGCTGCGAAGACAGCGTGTTCCGCAACCGAAGCCGACCCTGCCTGCAATACCAGATCGGCCGCTGCAGCGCGCCCTGCGTCGGACTGATCAATGCGGTCGACTATGCCGAGTCCGTGCGTCGTGCAAGTCTGTTTCTGGAAGGTCGCAGTCAGGAGCTGGGCGATGAACTCACTGCCGCCATGCAAACTGCTAGCGAACAGCTGGATTTCGAAAATGCCGCACGCTTGCGCGATCTGATCACGACCATTCGCAAGTTGCAGACGCGGCAGTATGTCGATGGCCGCAATGCTGACCTCGACGTGCTCGCGGTAGCGATGCAGGGCGCGTCTGCGTGCGTGATGCTGCTGGCCTTTCGTGATGGCCGCAACCTGGGGACGCGCGCATTTTTCCCGAAGACCAATGGCGAAGACAGCGCCGACGAAGTGCTGGCTGCGTTCGTGTCGCAGTACTACGCCGAGCAACCGCCGCCGCGCGAAATCGTGCTGGATCGCGACATTCCGGATCTTGATTTGATCCAGCTTGCGCTCGCCGGGCATGCCGGCCGCATCGTCGAATTGCGCACCAATGTGCGTGGTGAGCGCGCTGCGCATCTGGATCTGGTACGTCGCAATGCGGAGCTTGCGCTGGCCACCGAATTGACCAGCAGCAGCGCCCAGCAAGCGCGGGTGGACGGCCTGCGCGACATGCTTGGGCTAGCCGAAGCCCCCAAGCGCATCGAATGCTTCGACATCAGCCACACCATGGGCGAAGCCACCGTGGCTTCCTGCGTGGTGTTCGATGCGGCTGGCCCCATTCGCAGCCAATACCGGCGCTACAACATCGCCGGGATCGAGCCGGGCGATGACTACGCCGCCATGCATCAAGCCTTGCAACGCAGGTTTCGTCCGGCTGCGGAAGGTGCTCCGGAGGCAGTGGTGCCGGATATCCTCCTGATCGATGGCGGTGCAGGGCAGGTGGCGCAGGCGCAGGCGGTATTGCTGGAAAGTGGCATCACTGGGGTGGTGCTGGTGGGTGTGGCCAAGGGGCCAGCGCGCAAGGCCGGGGATGAAACGTTACTGCTGCCGGATGGCCGCGCTCTCCAGCCCGGTGCGGCATCGCCGGGCCTGCAACTGGTCCAGCAGGTGCGCGACGAAGCGCATCGTTTCGCGATCACCGGGCATCGCGGGCGCCGGCAGAAAGCGCGCAGCACCAGCCGGTTGGAAGACATTGCCGGCATCGGACCGCGCCGACGCGCTAACCTGTTGCGGCATTTCGGGGGTTTGGCGGGATTGAAAGCTGCCGCAGTCGACGATA
>JBDSGA010000040.1:0-3677 GCA_039919235.1 Thermomonas sp.
CCCTCACTCGCAGGCCACCAAGATGCTGGCGGAATTTCGATTGCCAGCGCGCTGGCCAAGCACAGACCCACGCCCCATTGCAGGGCAAACGCAATCGCTATCCCGATACCGCATGCGAGCAAGCCCAACAAAAGCAATTCGCCTAGATGAATTGTCACCAGCATGCGTTGGCTGGCACCCAGGCAGCGCATCACCGCTGCCGCCTGCAAATGGCGTTCGGAATGCCGACGCGCGGCCATCGCCACCGCGACCGCCGCCAACACGACTGACACCAACGCCGCGAGGCCAAGGAATGTGCCGGCACGATCCAGCGCGGAGCGAATTTCCGGGCGCGCATCGGACGCGGTTTCGACTTTCAGCCCCCGCACCTTGTCATCACTCACGTGAGTCAGGAATCGCTGCACGGCCCGCGCACCTCCGGTGAGCGCAAGCCGATAGGTAATCCGGCTGCCTTCTTGCACCAGGCCAGTGGCAGCCAAGTCTGGAAGCGCGACGAAGAGCTTCGGCGCGACGTTGAAATAATCCATTGCCGCGTCGGGTTCTTGCAACACCAGTGCCGCAATCCGGAAGTGCGATTCGCCCAAGGTCACCGCATCGCCAATGCCGACGCCCAGCCGCGCCGCGCCCCCGCGACTCAGCCAAGCGGTGCCTGTTGCAGGAACACCCTGCGCCGCGCGGTCGATGCCATCGCCGGTGTCGATGCGGAATTCGCCACGCAACGGATAGCCCGCACCCAGCGCGCGCACATCGCCCAGCAATAATCTGGACTGCGCGCCCTCGCCGACTTGCAACATGCTGTTGAGCCCGCGCGTCTCGCTGGTGCGCAGATGGTCCGCGCTGGCGGCATCCAGCAATGCCTTGGGCAAGGGCTGGTCGCTGCGCAACACGGCATCGCCACCCAGCAGCCGGTTGGCTTCCTGGCTGAAGGCGCGTGCGGCGCGGTCGGTCACGAAACCGACCGCCGTCACCGCGACCACTGCTAAGACCAAAGACGCCAGCAGGATGCGGATATCGCCAGAGGTAAGGTCGCGGCGTAGCTGCCGCAACGCCAAGCGCGCGGCGCCCATGACGCTGGTCATGCAGCCGACCTCGACTCCACCAGTCGACCACTGTCCAACCGCAGCGTGTGCGCGCAACGCGAGGCCAGCTGCTCGTCATGGGTGACCAGCACCAACGTCGTGCCATGGCGTGCGTTGAGGTCAAACAACAGGTCGATGATCGCTTGACCCGTTTTCGTATCCAGGTTGCCAGTCGGCTCATCGGCAAACAACAGCGATGGGCGGGTCACGAAAGCGCGGGCCACCGCCACCCGTTGCTGTTCGCCGCCCGACAACTGGCGTGGGTAATGACCGAGCCGTTCGGACAGGCCGACCTGCGCCAGGATGTGCCGCGCAGGCCCTTCGACATCCGCGTCGCCGCGCAGTTCCAGCGGCAGCATGACGTTTTCCAGTGCGGTCAGCGACGGCAGCAACTGGAAGCTCTGGAACACAAAGCCCACCCGCTCGCCGCGAACGCGCGCGCGGCCGTCCTCGTCGAGCGCGGACAACGCCACACCATGCACGCTCACATCGCCGGTGCTGGGCGTGTCCAGGCCCGCCAGCAGCGACAACAGGGTGCTCTTGCCAGATCCGGACGCGCCGACAATCGCCACGCTGTCGCCCGCGGCAATCGTGAAGGACACGTTTTCCAGAATGACCAGCGGGCCGCTGGGCAATGGCACGGTCTTGCCGAGCCCGACCACGCACAGCGCATCAACGGGCGTGGCCCCTGCGCCCGCATGGCTAGCGTTCAAAGTCTTGCCGGGAATCTCGTCCATGATGTCGGCCATTGCGTCCAGTCAGGAGTGCGTTGATGTTCCACAGATATGGAGGCTGCCGACACGGCATGCAATGGGCGATGTGGCTGGGCGTGCTGCTGTTTGCTGGGCAGGCTGTGGCGCAGGCATCCGCCCCACGCGTCAGCACCGCCGGGCAACACGCGCTGCAATCCTCGCAGCAACAATCCAGGACCGTGTTGGTCGTGGGAGATTCGCTGTCTGCGGGATACGGCATCGCCGCCGCGCAAGGCTGGGTATCGCTGTTGGACGATCGCCTAGCCAAGCGTGATCCGCCCTGGCGGGTGGTCAACGCCAGCATCAGCGGCGAAACCAGCGCGGGGGGCGCGGCCCGCATCGTCAACGAGGTGGTGCGCAACAAGCCATCCGTGGTGGTGATCGAACTGGGTGCCAACGATGGTTTGCGCGGCCTGCCGTTGCCCGACTTGCGCCGGAACCTGGCACGCATGGTCGGCGCATCGAAAAGCATCGGCGCGAAGGTGTTGGTGGTGGGCATGCGCTTGCCGCCGAACTACGGTCCGGCCTACACGAAGGAATTCGAACGCGGTTTCTGCGCCATCGCCCGCCTGCTCGATGTGGCCTGCCTGCCGTTCCTGCTGGAACCCATCGCGCAGGACCGCAGCGCCTTCCAGGACGACAACCTGCATCCCATTGCATCGGCCCAACCCGCACTGCGCGACCATGTGTGGCCCGCGCTCGTCCCGTTGCTCGATTGAGCGCGCGGCGCAGACCTCGATCTCGCGTTATTGCTTGGTGCCCGGAGTCGGAATCGAACCGACATACCCTTGCGGGTGAGGGATTTTAAGTCCCTTGCGTCTACCAGTTTCGCCATCCGGGCCGCCCGCGCATGGTGCCCGAATGCAGGCACAAACGAAAATCCCGGCCAAAGCCGGGATTCTTGCGATATCGAACAATATGGAGGCCGAGGTCGGAATTGAACCGGCGTACGCGGATTTGCAGTCCGCTGCATAACCACTCTGCCACCCGGCCGGATGACGTTCCAGAGCGCGAATTCTTCCACACAAACACATGGATCGCGATCCGAAAACAACAAAGCCCCGAGAACGGGGGCCTTGTTTGAATCTTCCATTCAAAAAAATGGAGCGGGAAAAGGGACTCGAACCCTCGACCCCGACCTTGGCAAGGTCGTGCTCTACCAACTGAGCTATTCCCGCGTTGAGCCGGCTATTCTAGCGCCGCGTTTGGAAGTGTCAACTCCCTTTGCGCTCTTCCGACGTCAATGATGGCCAGGCAGCGCGAGCGTATTCATAACCTGACCACAACGTCAGCACTGCAGCGAGTGCCAGCAGCCATTCCCCGATGGCGAAAATCGGCAAGCCGAGCAACGGTTCCCGATACAACAGGAAGCCCAGCGCAATCATCTGCACCACGGTCTTGATCTTTCCCACGGCAGCAACGGCAACCTTCGCGCTTTGGCCGACTTCCGCCATCCACTCACGCAAGGCGGACACCGCGATTTCACGGCCGATGATGACCGAGGCCCACAACGCCATCCACACCGTGTGGTGATGCTCCACGGTGATCACCAATGCGGTCGAGACCATCAGCTTGTCTGCAACCGGATCAAGGAACGCGCCAAACGCTGAAAATTGATTCCAGCGTCGCGCAATCCATCCATCCAGCCAGTCAGTCAAGGACGCGAACACGAAGATCGCGGTCGCTGCGATATTGGTCCAGCGGTAGTCCAGGTAATAGACGATCACCAGGACCGGGATCAGCGCGATCCTTGCCAAGGTCAACCATGTTGGAATCGTCAGTTTCACGAACTCTCCTGTGTACCTGCTGCGCTCTGCGCCATGCCGTGCAAGCTGGCCCAGATCCG
>JBDSGA010000041.1:0-4902 GCA_039919235.1 Thermomonas sp.
TCCAGCGCGCCGAAGCCATCCGCGTCGCCGTCGAGGCCATGCAGGTCGCGCACCTGGGTGCCGCACTGGGCAAGGTAACGGTCTCGATCGGCGTGGCCACCTTCCCAGATCATGGTGCGGCCCCGGATGTCCTGATGCGGCTTGCGGATGAAGCGCTCTATCGGGCCAAGCGTGCAGGCCGCAACCGGGTCGAAGTGGCGACGGATGCCACGCCAGGCAATCAGCCCGCGTAGCGCGCCTGCAGCATCGCGAAGGCGGCGCGTAGCGCCTGCGCTTCACCGCCAGCGGGTTTGCCAGCGCGGTCACTGTCATTCCATGCATACACATCGAGATGTGCCCACGGCTGCCGCTCAGCGACGAAGCGCTCCAGGTACAGCGCCGCGGTGACGCTGCCGGCCATCGTGCTGCTGCTGCCGTTGGCCAGGTCGGCGATGCCGCTGGTCAGGTAACGCAGGTATGGCCGCCACAACGGCATGCGCCACAACGGGTCGCGGCAGCGTTGGCCTGCGTCCAGCCATGCGTTCGCGACCGTTTCATCGTTGCTATACAGCGCAGGCAGGTCCGGGCCCAGCGCGATCCGCGCGGCGCCGGTCAAAGTGGCGAAATCCATCACCAGTGCGGGTTGCAGTTGACCGGCGCGGGTCAGTGCGTCGCACAGCACCAGGCGGCCTTCCGCGTCGGTGTTATCGATTTCCACGCTGACGCCCTTGCGGGTGGCGATGACGTCGCCCGGGCGAAAGGCATTCGGACCAATCGAATTCTCCACCGCGGCGATCAGCAGGGTGATCTGCAGTGGCAACTTACGCGCCATGATCAACTCGGCCAGTGCGATGGCGTGGGCGCTGCCGCCCATGTCCTTTTTCATGTTGCGCATGCCGAGCGCGGATTTGATATCCAGTCCGCCGCTGTCGAAGCACACGCCCTTGCCGACGATGGCGACGTGGGGATGGCTGGCATCGCCCCAGTGCAGTTCGATCAGGCGCGGCGCGCGATGCGACGCGCGGCCGACGGCATGGATCGCCGGGTAATTCTGGGTGAGCAGGTCGTCACCGACGATCACCGTGATGTCAGCGCCGTGCGCCTTGGCAATGTCGCGCGAGACCGCTTCCAGTTCGTCCGGTCCCATGTGCTCGGTCGGTGTGTTGACCAGGTCGCGTACGCGCGTGCAGGCGGCCAGGATGTCGAAACAAGCCGCATCGAATTGGGCAACCAGCCGCGCCGGCGTACGCGTGGCCGCCTTGTAGCGGGTGAAGCGGTAACAACCCATGCCCCAGCCCAATTGCAACGCGCTCGCAGTCGCGGCATCGGCAACCATCGCGGCCCGCCAGTCGCCAGCGGGCAGCGTGAAAGGCGCGTGCGCGTAGGAGAGCGGATCCAGTGGATCGCCGATGCCCAGCACCGCACCGGCAAGGCGACCGTCGCTCTCTGCCCATGCCAATGCGGTGCCTGCACTGCCGTCGAACTGCTGCGCGTCCAGCCATGCTTGAACGGACCTGGGTTGCGCTGCGTGCCAGTCTGCGTAGCCATCACGCTGAACCAAGTGGAGCGGGTACGTAGTACCTGCCTGCGAAGGCGTGGCAAAACCAATAGGCAACGTCATGGGGCGTCCAGTGCGGGGTTTGCTGGCAGTGCGTCGGGCGAATCTGCTTCCAGTGCCAGCCAGTCGGCCAATGCAGTCAAGGTAGCAACATGCAGGTCGGCGCTTGCCAATTCCTGCGGCCATGCATGGTCGCCGCGATCAATCCAGCAGGTGCGCAGGCCGGCTTTCGCGGCGCCCGCGATATCCATGTGCGGATGATCCCCCACGTGCAGGACTTGGTCGGGTGGCACGCCCAGTCGGGCGCATGTTTCCAGGAAGATACCCGGATCGGGCTTGGCGCTGCCGAATTCGCGTGCACCTAGTTGGAAGCGGAACAGCGAGGCAATGCCGATCGCGGCAAGATCCGCGTTGCCATTGGTCAGCGCCGCCACCGGCAACTGCGCAGCGATGCGTGCCAGACCTTCGCGCGCATCCGCGTAGAAGTCGACGCGGTTGCGCTCGCGGAAGAAAATGGCATAGGCCGCGCTGGCCAGGGCAGGATCGTCGCCGGAATCGCGCAGCGCGCGTTCGATGGTCAACCTTCGCAGCAGTCCCAGGTCATGCGCATGTTCGGGGAATTCGGCGAACACGCGGTCGCGCAGTGCGCGCATGTCCTCGATCGGGAATCGCTCGGCGGTACGCGGACTGTGCTCGCGAAACCAGGCTTGCAGGGCCTGTTCGATGCGCTCGCCAATCGGGGCGAACGGCCACAGGGTGTCGTCAAGATCAAGACTGATGGCGCGAATCGTCAAACGCATGTCGCCATTGTAGGGCGCGCCCCCGGCTGGCGTCGTGACAATGGTCGCCTCGCGCTGCTGACTGCTGGCTTCGGCGATGGATGCAGGCATCACTCCAGCAGCCGCGCCCACCCATCCATCCCATCAATCCGGGTCAAGACGATCTTGACGCAGACCAACAGCGGCACCGCGAGCAGCAACCCGATAATGCCCCATAGCCAGCCAAATACCATCAGCGCCAAAATCAAAATCAGCGGAGACAGCGCCATCCTCCGGCCCAGCACGATCGGGGTCAGCAATTGGCCTTCCACGGTGTGCAAGCCCAGGTAGATCGCCGCGGGCACCAGCGCCTGCAGCGGGCTCGAATAGGTGACGAAGCCCATCAGCACCATCACCACGATGCCGATCAAAGGGCCGACATAGGGCGCGAAATTGAGGATCGCCGCCATCGTGCCCCACAGCAGCGCTTCGTTCAGCGGGATGTGGAGGAAAAAGTACAAGCAGCCCGCAAATACTAGGCCGACCACGATGTTGATGACGCTGATGGTCAGCACGTAGCGGCTGATCTCGGTCTCGATTGCCTGCAGGATCTCGACCGTCACCTTCTTCTTCTGGCGGTCCGGCAGCAGCGCGATCGCACCGCGCTGCAGGTGTTGTCCGTAGACCATGAAGAAGAAGGTCAGCAGCACGACGGCCAGCACGCTTGCCACCGCACGGGGGGTGGCGGTGAGTGACTTGTAGGGATCGTTGACCTCGGTCTTGACCACTTGCACGGGCTTGTTCGGGCTCTCTCCACCGGCGGCGCGCGCGATGTTTTCGGCGGCCTTGTTTGCCGCCTGCACCGGCTTGATCATTGCCTGCAGCTTCGGGGTCAGCTTGCGCAACTGCTGCGGCGCGGTGCGCACCCAATCGCTGGCGGGCGCAACCAGTTGCTGTCCCAACATTATCGTGACTGCGATGCCTGCGACCAAGACCAGCACCGCGCCCAGGAATCGCGGCACATAGAACCCCTGCAGGAAGCGCAAGATTGGATTGCCAACCAAGGCGAAGAACATGGCCAGCAGCACCGGCAATAACAGGTCTTGTGCCGCCCAGAGCGTGTATCCCACCGCAAGGACCGCGAGCACCACCAGTGCAAACGGCGCGCGTGGCCGCGGATGCACGGAGACGTCCGCTGCTTCCGGCGGCAAGGGTGCATCGGCAGAGATGTTCATGTGTTTGCGCCATCGAACGTGGGAGTGGGGGCGCCGACGCTTGCCGTCGATGCCGCTGCGTCAGCGGCTTGCGCCGCGTTCTCGGCGCCATCGGCGGCGGCCTGCGCACTGCCGCTTGCGAACAACCCGCTCAGCGCGGTCACCAGGTTCAGCACGCCGCCGCCGCTTGCAACCCGCAACGGTTTAGCGCGTCCCACCATGAAGCCCGAAGCCAGTCCGGCAATCACGATCCGCCCGGGGGTCCAGCTTTCGTTCCAGACGAACTTCAATTCTTTCCAGCGCACCGCGGTGCGCCGCTCGCTGGCTTCAAGCGCATTTTCGGCCTGCTTCACCTTCTGGATCAGCGCATCAAAACTCATCGCGAAGTCTCATGACGGCAGATTCATGGGGGAGTGACATCCACGCCCAGGCCTTTCTTGACCGGGTCGGTGCCGGTAGCATCGGCGACGCGCGATGCGGCGTCCTCAGTCGAGACATGGCTATCGGCATCCGGCATGAAGTCCGCCAACTCTCCAAGCCCCAGCCGTGCGAATTGGCGACGCGTTGCTTGCATGCGGGTGAATTCGAAGTAACGGGTCGCCCACCACCCCGCCAGTGCCGTCGCCACCACGCTGATCGCGGCCGTCAACAACAGCGCGAGCGTCCATGACCATCCCAGTCCCCGCGTCAGCGCCATGATTATGCTGGCCATCAGCAGCAGCCACGCAGATGCGCCGAACGCGATGGCCACACCGGTCAACGCCAAGGTGCGACCAAACGCGCTACGCGCCAGCGAAAAATCCGCGGCAACGAGAATGCGCAGCGCTTTCGCCACGTCATGCGCTGATTTCAGCCCGGCGCGTCCACTGGCACTGAATTCACGCAACGCTTCGGCAATGCCGGGTGCGACGTCATCACGCTCCGCCTGGCGTTGGCCAGGCGGAGCGTTGGGATCAGGCGTTGACGTATCGGGCCCGTCGCTCATCGCAACGGCTTACTTGTCGCTGCGGCCGAGTTTGGAAATGATCCAGCCTGCCGCGAAGGCGACGCCGAAGGCAGCCAGCGGTCGCTCGCGGATCAACTCGGAGGCGCTGTCTATCAGGTCACGTCCCTTGTCCATCAGGAGGTCGACCTGTTCGCCTGTCGCGCCACCCAGGTGCTCGGCGGCGCTCAGGCCAGCGAGCGCGCCATCGGCGAGTTCGGACTTCATCTGCGCCTTGCCCAACCGCATTTCGTCGCCAGCGGCACCGGCGGCGCCCTTGATCGCGTCACCCGCATGCACGACGGCTTGCTTCAGGTGGGTGCCGGCTTCGCCCAGATTGCTCTTGACCGCATCGGTATTTGTGCTCATCTCGGATCCTTTCAAAGTTGAACGGAAAGCGTGGTCGGAAAA
>JBDSGA010000042.1:0-5225 GCA_039919235.1 Thermomonas sp.
TCCGGCGCGCGCCAGACATCATCCTGGGTTCGTGGTGCGGCAAGAAATTTCGCCCCGAGAAAGTAGCTGCGCGGCCCGGGTGGCACGCAATCCCGGCAGTGCGCGATGGTCAGCTGCACGAAATCAAATCGCCCCTAATCTTGCAGCCGGGCCCCGCTGCGCTGACCGATGGGATCAGCGAGATCGCCCGGATCATCCAGGCCTGGGCACGTGGGCCCGGCTGACGAGTGACCAGCTGGTTTTACTCTTGCGTCTTGCGCACATTCCGCTCGAACTTGTCCCAGCCCTTCCTGCCCCTCATGAAGTCGAGGCTGCCCTTGAGTCCGGCGACCAATATGATCGGCTTGAAAAAAACCAGGTCGAGCAGCGAATAAAGACTCATCAGCAGGATGTCGCGCAGCCGGTAGTCGCGGTGCTGGCGATTGTCGATGAGGATGGCAAGCATGCTCGGAGTGGCCACGACAAGTGCAGCGAACGCTAGAAGGGTGAGGAACGCGCCTACGTCAAGCAGGCCCAGCATAACCATGACCAGCAGCAGAATGAGCGAAATCAGCTGCATCAATGGCGAGATCGCTTCGAACAGGATGTTGTAGGGAAGCCCGACCATCCCCACCACGCCGTAATTTCGATTGAATGACATCAACCGATATGCCCACACGGTCTCCAGCAGCACCCGCTGCCACCGAGCGCGCTGACTGACCAAGGCGGCAATGCTCTCCGGCCCTTCGGTCATGGCCACGAGCTGCGGAAGCGAGGCGATCTCATACGGGCGTTTGTTGCGCCTGAAGTGCTCGTGTACCCGGTATGTGAACTCGATGTCTTCGCAGGAAAAGCCCGGGTCGAATCCGCCAAGTTCCCAGAACAGGTCCTTGCGCCAGATCGCAAATGCTCCCGGGCTGCACATCATCGCGCCGATCTGACTGAAGGCAAGTCGGTTGACGAGAAAGGACCGCATCAAGTCCAGGTTCTGCAGCATGGT
This sequence comes from Thermomonas sp., assembly GCA_039919235.1. GTDB lineage: Bacteria > Pseudomonadota > Gammaproteobacteria > Xanthomonadales > Xanthomonadaceae > Thermomonas. The sequence goes on from JBDSGA010000042.1 coordinate 980, forward strand.
CAGCCAATGGTTGTCGACAGGCCTGTGCGTGCCAACGAACTTCGCCTCCGGAGCCCTGCTGGTGCCGAAGTAGCTGGTTACGCCCAGGATCTCCGCCGGGTTCTTCATCACTATGGCCATGGCATTGAGCAAGGCGCCGGCACGGTAAATCGTGTCCCCATCGACACAACACAGGTAGCGGAACGCCGCGAAGTTGATTCCGCAGTTCATCGCGTCCGCCTTGGAGCCGCGATTGACCTTGCTGACGATCGTGAGGTTGGGGTTGGTGCGGCTGTGGTAGACGGCCACTACCGAACCCGCCAGTAGATGCTCGACGATACTTATGTCGGAAACAGCAAGATCAAAAGCCTTGTCCAGTACCGCCAAGGTGCCGTCCGTCGATCCATCATCCACCAGTATGACTTCGAACTCCGGATAGTTCTGGTCGAGTAGCGATTGCACCGCAGCTACAACCACTTGTTCTTCGTTCAACGCCGCTGCAACGATGCTCACCGGTATCGACAGGCTCGACCCGATTATTGGCGCCGCACTCTCCACGGAGCGCTGTGCGTAACGGCGCACTGCATAGAGCGACGCGAGGATCAGCGTGCAAATCAGGCCGGCAACGAACATGCCCTGATAGATGGCGACCGCATTACCGAGGAAATGCAGCACGTCATGCGACTCGACTAGCCCGGGGTCAGGCACGATTCACCGCACTTTTGCCGACCGACGTGGCGCTTTGTATGGTGCTCATGACTTCATCAAGCTTCCCAGCGGTGATGTCGTCCGACTCCAGACGTGCACCGGCCAGGAGCTCCATGATTGCCGGCCCCATGCCGACCAGCGCATTCTTCACGGCGAGTTGCACGGCATCGTTGCTGTCAGGCAGCATCGACAGCAGCACGCGCCCGACCTCAAGTTCCGGGAACCCGGCCAGCAGCCTGATGGCTTGCGTGCGGACGAAGAAAACAGGATCCGCAGTCATCGAGATCGCCCGTTCGCGCAGGCTCGGTGCGCCCAGGAAACCCAGCGAGGCCAGGGCCATCTTTCGCACCCCCGCTTCTGGATCAGACAGCAAGCCGCTGAGGATCTCATCGGCTTCGATGCTGTAAGACGATTTGCCTAGCAGGTAAGCGATCCAGTAACGCGATCGAGGGTGGTCTTGCCTGAGCCTCGAGATATACAGCGCATTGAGTTCGGTGCCGAAATGCTCCAGCTGAGTGGCAATGCGCGAAGCCGGCAATACGCCTGAATCAAGGCTTCGCACCAGCACCTCGGCGGACTCGATGCTGTCGCATATCTCCAGCATGTCCAGCGCGGCGTAGGCGAGTACGGACCGACTGCTGGCCAGCGACTCTTCCAGCAGAGGCAGCACTTGCGAATGCCCAGTGCGCGCCAGGGCGTAAAGCGCCGTGATCTGCCGTGTCATGTTTCGCCCACCGAAGTTTTGCGCACGCTTCAGCACAGTAGCCTCACCCTCGCGCTCCAGGTAGACCTTCGCAGCAGTTCCGGCTGGCGCCCGGGCGGAGCCAGCTTGGGCCAGATAGCGGGCCAGATACCCGGTCCTGGCATCCCGCATGTGTGCGTCGAGTTGGCTCACGCCCACCCGAGTCGCTCCGCCATCGCGTTCAATACCATCGAGGCGAGCGAGGAAACGCCCGTATGTCATGCGATAGGCGCAATGATCAACCGCTGTGATCAGGAACAACGCCAGCCAGAGGCCAAGCGCACCTAGCGGAAGTACGACGAGCGCATCCTGGCTCACGGGCTATAGCGCAACGACACTGCGAACGACTGTTGGCGAAAGGTATCCGACTCCACGCCCTTGCCAAGCTCAAGACGAAGCGTCGTCTTGTTGGTGAGGGCACGCGCAAACGCGAGGGTAGCCGACCAGCCAGATCCCGAAGCGCCGGGGAGTCCGAGTGCGTCGAAGATGTAGTCGCCGTGCGCAAGATAGGCACTGATCTGGTGCTTCCCGCGGATGGCAAGCGCACGCACCTGCACGACCCTTATGGTGTGATCAAGAGCAGCATTGTTGCCAACCAGGTAGGAAACGGCAAGCTCGTCATTACCACGATAGAAGGTAACGTACGGCGACCAGATATCGATCTCGCTGTCGTTGAATTGAAGTCGCCGGTAACCGATCCCGGCGCGGCTGTTTGAGCTTGTCGCGTGGTCCGCTTGGGCACTGAATGCCCAGCGGGGGAGGAAGCTCGCACCTGGATTGGCCTCCACCAATGCCATCGCATTCCAATCGGCTATCCGTGCGTATCCACCCACCTGCAATCCAGAATCGCTCGTTCCGTTACGCTGCTGCTGCTGCACCGATGCGAAGACAGACTTGCCCTCGTTCAAGTGCCGCGCGATCGTCAGGCTTGACGACATCCATTGCCCTTCGTTGTCATTGATGGTGACATCGGAGTACTCAAAGCGAGGTGTCACCTCCCACGAGGGCTCCCTTTGCTGACCGTATGCCGCGCCTGGAACCGCCGCCGCCGCAAGGTGCAGGGCAAACAGCCAGCCACGGGCCAAGCCGTTACGTGGATTGCGCGGCATGGAAGCTGGCCACCGAATCGATCATCTGCTCAAGCGTGGTCTCGGGATCGAATCCAATGGCCTCCTTGATCCGGGAGCAGTCTGGCCGTCTCTCCGCCGTTTCCTCAAACCCTGGACCGAAGATTGCCTCGAACGGTACGAACTTGATCTCCGAAGTGCTGGCCAATCGCTCGCGAATCCTGCGTGCCAACTCCAGCACGGACACCTGTTGCTGCGAGCCTACGTTGAATACACGCCCATAGCAGTCCTGGCGCTTGATCAGTCTGCGCAGCGCCCAGGTCACATCCTTGACGTAGCCGAAACATCGCTCGTGGCTGCCATCGCCGTAGACGATGATGGGAGTGCCATCGAGCGCGCTGGCGACGAACCGTGGAACCACCATGCCGTACTTGCCCGATTGCCGTGGGCCTATGGTGTTGAACAGCCGGACGACCACAACTTTCAGGTGATGCTCCCTGTAGTAGGCCAAGGCGTGGAACTCGTCCAGCGCTTTGCCACAGGCATACGACCAACGGCCGACTTGCGTTGACCCGAATACCAGGTCGTCATCCTCGGCGAACGGCAGCTTCGTCGACTTTCCGTAAACCTCCGAAGTCGAAGTGAAAAGCACTGGCACGCGCAAGCGATCGGCCAAGGACAACACCACGCTCATGCCCTGCGCGCCGGTTTCGATGGTCCGGATCGGACTCTCCACGACCCGCTGGACGCCGACCACCGCAGCCAGGTGGAACACGTAGTCCGCCTGTTCCATCAGCTCCTGCATCACGGTCTGATTCGAGACGCAGGCAAGATGGAACTCGAAGTTGGGATTTCCCGTGTGGGCCGCGAGGTTGTCCTTGGACCCTGTCGAAAGATTGTCGATGACGAGCACTCGATGGCCCGCCGAAAGCAGTTCGTCACACAGATGGGAACCGATGAAACCGGCGCCACCGGTGATGAGGTAAGTTTCCTGACTGTGCATCGCCGCTCCCAAGGATAATGATTCCAAGCCCGTTCACTAAGCAGCCTACACCGCCCACGCTGAGTTGCGGCCCTCCGGCGGTGATCACAGGTGACTCCGTAACATCGCTCGGATCCATGCTTGGACGCGCTTGGGCAGAAGGGTGAGCTCAGCTGCGCGCATCGCGCAGGTGGTGTCCATCAGAGACGGGTGCTGAAATCGCCCGTCACGCTCAGAGTCTCCCTGGCGCCGCTGGGTGTGGCCACGCTCACGTCAAAGCTGACGGTCTGCGGCAACTGCACCTCGACTGTGCCCACGTAGTCGACCAGGCCATTGGTCGCCATCTGTTTCAGCGGTAGGTTCTGAGGCGCGGCACCCAGGGTTGTGGCGGTCGCCTGCACTTCGACGGGCGCCGAAACGATCTCCCGGTTGGAGCCTTGTCGGCGCGGCGAAACGCGCAACATGACCAGGTCATCTCGCTGCACAATTCCGTGCTCACGCGCAACCTGCGCTGGGATAGATGAGGTTTGGATGGCGGTGATGTAAACGGTCACATCACCCACGCTGGCTTCGAGCTGCCGGGTCGAGCCGGGTATGTCCGTGCCCGCGGTGGCCGAGGACTGCCCGCTTCCATCGCAGGCGGTCAGCAAGCACGCGGTCAGGCATGTCAACAGGCAGGCCTGCAGACTTGCGCCCACCGAGCATGCCCAGGTCAGGTGATGAAGTCTTGCGGGAAGAATAGGCATGAAAACCTCCTCATTCGTTTGC
>JBDSGA010000043.1:0-5143 GCA_039919235.1 Thermomonas sp.
ACCGACGTGGTGCCGGTGCCCTGCGCTTCAATACCAGCCGCCCAGGTGTAGCCCGACACTTCGATCGAACCCGAATTGCTGACCTCGACGTCGGCGCCTGAAGCGAAGATGCCGTCAGCCAGGCCAGCATCCGAAATGGTCGTGATGCCGCCGCTATTGATGATCGACACGTTGCCGGCAATCGAATAGCCGTAAATGCCGATCGAGTTGCCCATGGCGGAATAGGTGTAGATGTCGCCACTGCTGCCGATGTCGACATTGCCATAGGCTAACCCTTGGATGCCCTTGGCCCCCAGCACCAACCCGATCGAATCGATGCTGGACGCATTGTCGACGGTGACATCACCGCCCTGCGACTGCGCATCGATGCCATTTGCTCGCCCAAACGCGTAAACCGAAATGGCACCGCCGGTCGTCGTCACCGTCGCACCGTCGTAAGAAAGCGCGGCGATGCCAGTGGCAGCTGCGAAGCCACTCGCGGTGATGTCACCGCTGTTGATGGCCTCCACATAGGAGCCACGGGCCTGCACGCCGAAGGCGCTACCGTTGTAGCTCTCAGCGATGATCGTGCCGCTGTTGTCGACCGACGCCATTCCGTCAGTGGCCCGCGCGAACACGCCCACTGCCGTACTGTTGTAGCTGTATGCGGAGACGATGCCGCTGTTGGAGACATCAATGTCGCCATAAGTGGAGCTGGTGAAGACGCCGACCGACACGCCGTTCACCGTGGTTTGGATGTCGCCGGAATTGTCGACCGACACATCGCCCTGGACGCTTGCCGCAAATATTCCGTAGGCCCGCCCGGTGTAGCCGTAGGAGCTGCCGTACGTCGCGTAGATGCTGCCGTCATTGGTCACCACCACATCGCCGGTGCCGGAGTTGGCACGAATGCCGAATGCACGGTATCCGTCCACCGCGATGTCGCCACCATTGACGGCGGTCGCGCCCTGGAGTCCATCGACATCGATGCCGTGGCCGGTGTTCAGGCTGACCACGTCGATCGTGCCGCTGTTGCCCGCGTACGCCGTTCCGTTCTGCGCGAACGACACGATGCCGTCGGCAGCGGAGTAGCCGTACACATCGATGCCACCGGCATTGGTCACACTGGTATTGCCCGAGAACGACAATGCGCTCGCGCCGGACGCGGTGCCTGGGCTATACACCGTGATCGTACCGGTCAGGTTGTTGTCGACCGAAGCGTCGCCATCGGCGGACGCGATGATCCCGTAGGCTCCGTAGCCATTCCTGATGACCTGCGATGCGTAGATTGACCCGTTGTTGATCACGCTGGCCGAGCCGTTGGCGCCCGACGCTGTCGCCGCGATACCAGTGCCGCCGTAAACGCCTATGCCAGATACTGACCCGTTATTGGTGATGGTGACGACGCCATCCGGCGCATTGCTACTGGCGTTGATGCCAGTGGCAAGCAAACTGGTGGTGGCTGATCCGGCGACGATGTCACCGTCGTTGGTGATCGTGACCGAGCTGCCGCCCTGCGCTTCGATGCCGGTCGCGTAGTAACCCAGGGCTTCAATATTGCCGGTGTTGCCGATCTCGACGACGTCGCCGGTCGCGTAGATGCCATACGCATGCGTGGGGCCCAGGGAACGGGCGTAAATATCACCATCGTTGGTCACCGAGGTGGTTCCGGTGCCTTGCGCTTCGATGCCAGCGGCCCATGTGTAGCCATAGGCGGAGATCGAACCCAAATTGGTCACCTCGACATTGGCGCCCGAGGCGAAGATGCCGTCGGCCAGGCCATTTGCCGAATACGCAGTGACCGCCGCGGTGTTGTTGATCGACACGTCACCGGTCATCGAATAGCCATAAAGACCAATCGCATTTCCGTTGATAGACACCACATACGTATCGCCGGCATTGTCGATGCTGACGTCCCCGAATGCATAACCCTCGATGCCGGTGGCATTACCGTTGATCGAAATGGCCTGCAGTGTTCCGGTTGCCTGGTTGGTGATGTCGACGCTGCCACCACTGCTATAGCCGTAAATCGCAGTGGCGTCGTAATTGACGCTGAACTCGTTGATCGGGTCGGCATTGTCGATCACGACATCGCCCGCACTCGACTCGCTGATCGCCAGCGGCATGATGAAGGCACCACGTGCTGCCGGCGCTGCCGCGTGCACGAGGGTCAAGTCGGCGACCGGCGCAGCGTCGATGCTGGTGGCTTTGCAGGGCGTCATCAGCACCGTGGGTGCGTTGCAGTTCGCGGCGAACGCGCCACTGCTGGCACCCAACGCGAGCGCGGCAAGCGAGGCCGCCAACGCCACGCGCACGGCACGGGTCACTGGGGCGACCTTGATGATGCGCTTGCGACGCGAATTGGCGGATGTGCGCTTGCTGTTGGTGATGTGGCTCATGTGATCCCCATGTTTGATCAACAAAAATCGTGTTTTCGAAGCATGCCGAGGCCTGGTGCCCAAGCGATTGCCGCAAAATTTGTGCAGTGCACCACTCAATAACTGAATGCGTACGCAGCCCCCTTGGCCCGCGCGTGCAGTCTTCTGTTATCGCCGTCACGCTATTCGGCTGTCAAGCCTAGATTCAGTTTTCCTGTAAAAACAACCACTTGCTTGGCTCACAAACTACTGCGCTGCATCGCAGCAATTTTCGCGCAGGCGCGCCGCGCATCTTTTTTTACAATCAACAGGCTTGGCGCAATCCACCAATGCGACGCACCGAAGTGGCCAGCGCAGTCGCCAACGCGCCCTCACTGCTCCACAGCTGGACAGCTTGGCGCGCACGCGACAGGCCGGTGTAGACCAGCTGGCGTGTCAGCACCTGATGCGAGGGTGCGGACGGCAACACCATCGCGACATGGTCGTATTCGGAACCTTGGCTCTTGTGCACGGTGATCGCGAACGCACCCTCGTGCGTAGGTAATGACGCGGGCGCAAAGGCGCGAGCGCGGCGCTGGCCATCCGCGCTCGCAGCGGCTTCGAACCAGACGCGCATGTCGCCAGCAGCATCGGCCAGACAAACGCCGACGTCGCCATTGAATAGTTTCAATCCGTAATCATTGCGGGTCACCATCACTGCGCGGCCCGGATACCAGATCGCCTGCGACGGCCGCTGCCATTGCAACCGGAGCTGGCGCTCGATGACCGCATTGGCGTGCGTCGCGCCATGGCTGCCTTCGCGCAGGGCGCACAGTAATTGATGGGTAGCCAAGGCATCGAGCGCAGCCAGTGCTTCTGCGTCATCGCGAGCGGTGCCATCGCGGAGCGGCTGAAGCTGCGCCAGCCGCTGTGCCCAATCATGCAATCTGGCATCCACTTGCATGGAAGTCAGCACGCGATGCCACACGGCATCAATGCCGTCGAACGCCGCCTTGAAGCCGGCCACATCGCCGGTACGTGCCGCCGCCAGCAGGCTTGGAAGCGCTAATGATTGTGCACGGAAACCATGCAGCAGGCGCACCAGGTCATCGCTGCCTTCCATCGACGCGACCAGGTCCCGCAACACGGAACCCGTGCCGATCGACGTCAGCTGGTCTGCATCACCCACCAGGAACAGCTGGGCACGTCCAGGCAGCGCATCCAGCAAGGCGTCCAGCAAGCCAAGGTCGAGCATGGACGTTTCGTCCACCACCACGATGTCGGCATCCAGCGGCAGGTCGCGGTTGTGGCTGAAGCGGCCATCGTAGGGACGATAGCCAAGCAAGCTGTGCAGCGTCAGGGCGTCACGTGTCGGCAGCTGGGTCAGGAGCTCATGCCAGCCATCGGGGTCCGCACGTGGCAGGCGTGACTGCAACCCGCGCTTGCCGTCCTGCAAGGACCCCAACAGCCGCTGCGCCGCCTTGCCGGTAGTTGCCGCCACCGCGATGCGAGCAGGCGGCAGGCCTGCTTGCTGGCGATGGCGCTGCGCCATCAACAGCATGCGCAGCACGGTAGTGGTCTTGCCGGTTCCGGGGCCGCCGGTCAGTACCCCGAAGCGACGCTGAGACAGTTTCCTGACCGCGGCGCGTTGCGCGCTGTCGTCGCCGGTCGCCGAATCGCCGAACAGCATGTTGATCGCCGACTCGTCTGCTGGCGTGACATCCGCCGCTGATGTTTCTCGCAACTCACGCAATCGGCGCCCGATCCGGCGTTCGCGAACGTAGTTGCGCCATAGATAGAAGCGCGCCTGCCTATCCATGACGAACGCGGTGGGCACCTCGCTGCTGCCATCACCGACCATGGCTTCGCTGCGGAGCGCGTCGATATCCTCATCGGAACATGCAGGCATCCCCTGTGAGCCGGCATCAATGCCGGCCAATGCCAATGCGGCATCCGCGCGGGCATCGGCTTGGCTGGCCCAAGCCGCGGTGCGTGCAAGCAGGGGTGAGCCGCCATGGGCGATCACCCAGCGATGCAACGCCCGCTGCAATGCGCCCCACGCTTCTTCTTGAAGTTCACCGCGGCTGCGCTGGAATCCGAACCCTGTCATCCGCCCGTCTCCGGTTTACCGGCCATCACCGCATCCACGGATTCAATCAAGGCGGGGCTGAAATGCCCGGCCCACACGCCTGCGCCGGGCGCCAGTCCAACGCCGCGCAAGAACAGATAGACGGGATCACCCAAATGTTCTGCTGGGCGATAACGCGCACCCATCCTGGCACCCAGGTAACGATGCAGTGCGACGGTGTAGAGCAGGGCCTGCAAGCGGTAGTGGTGCGCATCCATCGCCGCCGGGAGCGCGGCCGGTGCGTAATCCTCCAGCCGATCGCCGAGCCAGTTGCCCTTCCAGTCCAGCACATGGAAACGACCGGCATGTTCGAACACCAGGTCGATCTTGCCGTTCATCAGGCCACGCAGGGTTTGGGCGGACAGCATCGGCACCAGGTTTCCCTCGCCTGCGGCGCGGTAAACCTCGCGCAGGCGATCGGTTGATGCATCACCCAAGAGATAGTCGAAGGCCATTTCCGCACGCAGGGCATGTGCAGGTAACGCCGACAGGCGCAAACCCGGTTGCAACTCGGCATCAAGAGTCGCGTCCAGCCGCTCTGCGACGAGGCCGAGCAGTTGCTCCAGTTCGGGGCCTTCCTGCCAGGGCCGCACACCGTGCGTGCGCAGGCAATCGCGGACCAGGTCCGGCTGCTCGCGAATCGGCACGCCGATCTTGCGCTGCTCCAACACGTCATGCA
>JBDSGA010000044.1:0-4754 GCA_039919235.1 Thermomonas sp.
GGTTCGTTCATGGCTTCGGCGCAGGTCAAGACCCTGGAGAAGCCGACTTCGCTGGATCGCGCCAATGGCGACATCCATCCGGACGGCAATCCGCACGTACAACTCGATCCGCGTCGGGTATTGATCATTGCGCGTCAGTTGGATGCGCGCCTCATGCAGCTAGACCCGGGGAATGCCGACACATACAAAGTGCGCGGCGCCGATTTCGAGAAGCGCTGGCTGGCTGCGATGGTCAAGTGGAAGGCCGAGGCCGCGCCACTGAAGGGTCGCAAGGTCGTGGTCCATCACATCAGTTGGGTCTATCTGTGGGATTGGCTCGGCATCCAGCAGATTGGCGCGCTTGAGCCCAAGCCGTCGGTGCCGCCGACCGCCGCGCATCTGGCGGAATTGATTGGCACCACGAAGTCCAATAACACCCTTGCCATCGTGCACGCGGCGTATCAGGACTCGAAGCCGTCCAACTGGCTGAGCGAGCGCACCGGCGTGCCGGTGGTGAACCTGCCGTCCACCGTGGGTGGCGACGCGCAGTCCAAGGACATGTTTGGCATGTTCGATTCGACCATTGCCAAGTTGCTAGCTGCAGCCCACACGAGACCCGCCAAGTGACGTTGAACATGCAGGGGTTGGACATCAGCATCCTTGGCCCGGCCTGCGTCGCCGGGTTGATCGTGCTGTCCACCCATGTGCCGCTGGGCAAGCAAGTGCTGGGGCGCGGGATCATCTTCATCGACCTGGCGATCGCCCAGATCGCCGGGCTAGGGGTGATCCTGGCCCAGTATTTCGGGATCCAGGAACATGGCTTCGGGGTGCAGTTCGCCGCGGCCGCAGCGGCACTGGCTGGGGCCGGATTGCTCGCGTGGACTGATCGCCGCTGGCCGAAATTCCAGGAGCCGCTGATCGGCACGTTGTTTGTGCTGGCGGCTACCGGTGGCTTGCTGCTACTGGCTGACAATCCACAGGGCGGCGAACACCTCAAGGATTTGCTGGTCGGTCAGATCCTGTGGGTGAGTTACTCGCAACTGATCCCGGCGGCGATCCTGTCGGCACTGTTGCTGGCGGTGATGTGGTTGCGTCGCGGACGCTTGACCGGTCTGCCGTTCTACGGGCTGTTCGCGCTGGCCATCACCGCGTCAGTGCAACTGGTCGGTGTTTACCTGGTGTTCGCCAGCCTGATCGTGCCGGCGCTGGCGACGGTGGGCATGCGCGGGCGCGGGCGCTTGGCTATGGCCTACTGTATTGGCGTGGCGGGCTATGTCACCGGGCTGGTGCTGTCGGCAGTGCTGGATCTGCCGAGCGGGGCGATGATCGTCTGGACCTTGGCCGGCTGTGGATTGCTGGCGCAGGTGTTGCCTGCCGTGCGCCGATCGCATCCGGCACAAGGTGTGCCTGCCGATGCGGTCGATGCTGCCGCATGAGGTATCTATTCATGCTCCCATTATCGGCAATCGTTACAATATAACGAATGAACTTGCCCCGCCCACTCCAGCGTCCCGCCAACCACCATCTGGACCGCCTCGGCGCGACTGGTTCAATGCTGTGCGCAATCCATTGCGCGCTGCTGCCGTTGCTGATCGCCGTGCTGCCGTCACTGGGGATTGCGGCCTGGCTGGGCGATGGTTTCGAGCGCGGGTTCGTGGTGTTCGCCACCCTGCTGGGTCTGTTCACCCTGATCCAAGGCTATCGCCGCCACCGTGCGGTGCGTGCGCTGTGGATGCTGATCCCGGGCTTGGCCGCGCTGTGGCTGGGCAGCTCTTACGAGCCGCTGCATCATGCGCTGGTGCCGCATGCGGTGATCATGACGTTCGGCGGCACGTTGGTCGGCTTGGCACACCTGGCCAACCTGCGGCTCAACCATGGGCACGTGCACGACGCCCATTGCGCGCATTGATCCAACGCAACGCATGGAATCAATCCCAGGATCTGTGTTTCCAATGCCTGTTTCTTTAGGCAAGAAGGCGAGCGCTGGCAATGCCTCTGATCGCCCCAACATACTCCACGGCCACTGGCCGTGCTAGAATGATCGGCTTCGCGCGCCTCAGGGCGGATCGCGATGACCAGATACCACTGCCGGCGCTGAACGCGCGGCCACACACGAATCAGGAGCAACACATGGGCAAGGGCGACCGCAAGACTGCCAAGGGCAAGCGCAACATCTCCAGCTATGGCAATGCGCGCACGCACGTTGCGACCAAGGCCACTGGCACTGCCACTGCCGCAGTTGTGAAGAAGGCTGTGACCAAGGCCCCGGCCAAGAAAGCCGTTGCCAAGAAGACGGTCGCCAAGGCCTGAGCCTAGGGCTGCTTCAATCGGCAATGCTTCAAGCAAGGCCCCGCTCCGGCGGGGCTTTTGCGTTGTTGGACCGCGCTAGCAGACGACGCGTATGCCGCCTGCACGCACGTCGGCCGCCAGTTGTCCGCCCAACCAATAGCCGAGTTCGGCCGGTTGCCTGACATTCCAGCGTACGAAGTCCGCACGCAGCCCGACTCGCAACACTCCGCGATCCGGCAGCCCCAACGCGTGAGCCGCATGCAGCGTCGTGCCGCGCAGGGCTTCTTCCGGAGTCAGCTTGAAATGCGTGCAAGCCAGTTGCATGGCTTGCCGCAGCGACAATAACGGCGACGTGCCGGGGTTGCAGTCAGTCGCCACTGCCATCGGCACGCCATGCGCACGCAGCAGGTCGAGCGGCGGCAGCTTGGTTTCGCGCAACACGTGGAATGCGCCCGGCAGCAGCACCGCGACCGTGCCGGCATCGCGCATCGCGATGACACCGGCCTCACCGGTGTGTTCGATGTGGTCCGCCGACAGTCCGCCGAATTCCGCCACCAGCGCGGCACCGGCCGAGTCACTCAACTGATCGGCATGCAGCTTGACTGGTAATCCGAGCGCACGCGCCGCGTCGAACACGCGCCGCGTCTGCGATGGCGAAAAACCAATCCCCTCGCAGAACGCGTCCACTGCATTGACCAAGCCTTCACGGTGCAAGCGCGGCAACCAGTCGAGCACCGCGTCGATGTAGCCGTCCGCATTGCCTGCGAACTCGGGTGGCAATGCATGCGCGCCGAGGAAGGTGGTGCGAACCTCGATGCCGAGCGCTTCGCCGATCCGCCGCGCGACACGCAGCATCTTGCGTTCGTTGTCGAAGTCCAGGCCATAGCCAGACTTGATTTCCAGCGTGGTCACGCCATCGCGCAGCAATGCCTGCGCGCGCGGCAGTGACTGCGCCAGTAATTCGTCTTCGCTGGCGGCGCGCACCGCACGCACCGTCGACAGGATGCCGCCGCCACTGCGGGCGATCTGTTCGTAACTTGCGCCTTGCAAACGCAGTTCGAATTCGGCGGCGCGGTCGCCAGCGAACACCACATGCGTGTGGCAATCGACCAGTCCCGGGGTGACCAAGCCGGTGGTTTCGATCACCTCCCCAGCCAGTGTTTGCGGGGCGCCGGGCAAGCCATCGCGCCGACCGACGAACGTCAGCAGCCCGTCCTTCCAGCCTAGTGCGCCATCTTCGACCAACCCGTAACCGGCATTGGCGTCCAGCGTGGCGAGGGTGGTGCCGACCAGCACGCCATCCCATTGTTCAATCGCCACAGCCATCTCCGCCGCCGTCAGAATCCCCATGCGAGGCATGTTCATCGCTGGCGATGAACCCACCTTCGGTGCCACTCGGCCCAGACAGGCCGCCCTTTAGCAGCATCACCACCAACGCCAACGCCGCAAGCATCAAGCCAAACCAGAACATCGGGTACATACGCCCTCCTAATGCGCGCAGCCTACCGCAGCAAGCATCGCGTTTGCGCCACAATGCACGAATGCAAACGCACGCCACGCCCGTCACCCAAGACGCCTCCGGCTGGTGGTTGCCCGGCATCGCCAACCTGCATTCGCATGCGTTCCAGCGCGCCATGGCCGGGCTCGCCGAGCGCCAGAGCGACCGCAGCCCTGGCGCGCACGGCGCGGGTGAAAAACAGGATTCGTTCTGGACCTGGCGCGACACGATGTACCGCATGGCGGCGCGATTCGAGCCCGGGACGCTGCACGCCGTGGCCTCCCAGCTGTACGTCGAGATGCTGGAGGCGGGCTACACGCAGGTCTGCGAGTTCCACTACCTGCACCACGCGCCCGATGGCAGGCCGTACGACGATCCGGCGGAGATGTCGCGCGCACTGGTGCGTGCGGCGCGCGATACCGGCATCCGCCTGACCCTGCTGCCGGTGCTGTACATGACGGGCGGCTTCGACGGGCGCGCGCTGGGCGCGCGCCAGCGCCGGTTCGGCCACGATGTCGACGGCTACCTGCGGCTGCTCGAAACGCTGCGCCGCGACCAGGACGATGCGCTGCGGATTGGCTGCGCGCTGCACAGCCTGCGCGCGGTCCCGGCCGACGCGATGCGTCGCGTCGTCGCCGCGCTTCCGCAGGATTCGCGCATCCACATCCACGTCTCCGAGCAGATCGGCGAAGTGCAGGACTGCCTTGCGGTGCGCAATGCGCGGCCGGTCGAATGGCTGCTGGACAACGCGGACGTGGATCAATGCTGGACGCTGGTCCACGCCACGCACCTGACCGGCGGCGAGACGCGCGGCATCGCGCGCAGCGGGGCGACCGTGGCGCTGTGCCCCACGACCGAGGCCAACCTCGGCGATGGACTCTTCCCCCTGCGCGAGTATCTGGACGCGGGCGGTGCGTGGGGCATCGGATCGGATTCGCACTGCTCGGTGTCGCCGGTGGAGGAGCTGCGCTGGCTGGAATACGGACAG
>JBDSGA010000045.1:0-8158 GCA_039919235.1 Thermomonas sp.
ACGGGAAACGGCTTCTCTCAGGCCTCAGGTGCTCAAGATGCTTTCGTCAATAAGAGCCTGGGCGAAAGCAATTAAGCAACACGTTCTGATCGTGTACTTCGCTGCGCGTGATCCACGTACACATTGGGCAGTTCGCATCCTTGGTCTCTGCGTCGCCGCCTACGCGCTGAGTCCCATTGATCTCATCCCCGATTTCATTCCGGTCCTAGGCTACCTTGACGATCTGATTCTTGTGCCTCTTGGCTTGATGCTTGTGCTGCGTCTTGTTCCGCAAGAGGTAAAGCTCGCAGCGCGGGACAGGGCTGCTATTGCTATAGAACGCCCAACTAGTCGTGCAATGGCAATTGTCGTTGTAACGATCTGGGTCCTGGGGTTGACTGTCATTTGTGCATGGGCATGGAAACGGGTTCACCGGTAAACGAACCTACCAGCGGAGACTGTATTGTGGCTTCACTCGTTGCGCTATCGTGTGCGACCGCGCCAAGCCGCTGCGCTGTTCGGCTTAACTCAGGTGTCAGACCATTTAGGAGATCTTCGTGGGCTGGTTAATTACCAAGTACATGCTCACGGCCGCTGTTGTCGTGCTGGTGTCGGAAGCGGCAAAGCGCAGCGACAAGGTTGGTGGGTTTATCGCGGCCCTGCCGCTGGTTACATTCCTTGCGCTCATCTGGCTTTACATCGAGAAGCAGCCCGAAGCCAAAATTGCCAACCATGCTTGGTACACGTTCTGGTACGTGGTGCCTACACTGCCGATGTTCCTCGCCTTCCCAGTTTTACTCCCGCGTATCGGCTTCTGGCTCAGCATGTTTGCCAGTATCGGCATCACTGTCGTGTGCTTCGGATTGTTTGCTCTCGTGGTTCGCCAATTTGGCATCCAATTGCTGCCGTGAAATGGACTAGCGAGTCGTTCAAGCCGATACCGCCGTAGCATGGCTTTGACTCCGCCAGGCCGCTGCGCGACCCGGCTTACCTCGGGTGGTAATACCTCATTACAACTGGCATCAAAAGTTGGGCTAAGCGGTTAATGTCCGCTTTGGGTCGAGGCTGTGTGAAAACACCTGCGCTGTTCCTGCATGGCGAAAAATTGATCACTTGTGAGCCTGCTCCTTCAATTCTGGGGCTAACTACATCGGTGCGCGTTTCAGATTTCAAGCTCATGCCACAAGACTTTAGTTTTCACACAGCCTCGGCCGGGACCAGTCCATCGCTGCATAGGTCGGCACTCGGGCCAAGAGCAGTCATCGCCGAATCATGTCTATAGGCAGTTTGCAGGCTTCAAGCACGAAACCGCAAACCCACCCCCGGCTCCGTCAGGATCCAGCGCGGATGCGCCGCGTCATCACCAAGTTTCTGACGCAGCTTGCCAACCAGGATGCGCAGGTAGTGGGTATCGCGTTCGTGGGTTGGTCCCCATATTTCACGAAGCAATTGTGGCTGCGTCACCACCCGCCCGGCATGGGTCAGCAATAACGCCAGCAATGCGTACTCCTTGCGGCTCAGATCGAGCGAGGCGCCATCCAGCGCGACCTCGCGGCGCGCAAGGTCTACTCGCAAGCGACCGTCGTCGTACAGCGGCAGAACTGGCGCAGCGTCGAAGGTACGCACACGCAGCAAACTGCGACTGCGCGCCAGCAGTTCCTTGACCCCGAAAGGTTTGGTCACGTAATCGTTCGCGCCGGCATCCAGCAACGCGACCTTCTGCTCCTCAGCGAAACGTGCGGTGAGTACGATCACGGGTACGTCCGACCAACCACGCAGTTCGCGCAGAAGGTCAGCTCCGTCACGGTCTGGCAAACCCAAATCAAGCACCACGAGGTCGATGTCGCCTTGCGCCAAAATGACTAGAGCCTCGGATGCATTCGCAGCCAATGCCACCTGGTAGCCCTGCGCGCGATAGCCGATGTCCAGGAAGCGCCGGATCTGCGGTTCGTCATCGACCACCAAGACATGCGGTGCGGCTTTCATGCCTCGCCTCCATGCATTGTCGGCAAGTGCAGGTGCAAGCACGCACCCACCGGCACGTCTTCGACCTCGACCTGACCGCCATGCGCCTCCATGATCGCCTTGCAGATTGCCATGCCCAATCCCGTGCCACGTGCCTTGCGGTCGCCGCCACCATCGGTATCGAACATCTCGAACACGCGTGTGCGTCGATCCGCCGGAATGCCGGGACCTGAATCCGAGACGCGTACGTCCACTGCATCCGGCGATTGCATCACGTCGATGCGGATCGGCTTGTCCATGCCTGCGAACTTGGTCGCGTTGTCCAGCAGGTTGTAGATCGCCTGCTCGACCAGCGCACCATGCACGCGCACGGGCGCCAGGTTCGCTGGCAGTGCCACCGCGATCGTCGCGTCTGGACGCGTGCGACGCAGCCGTTCCACCGCCGAGCCGATCAATTCGTCGATGCCGTTCCAGTCGATATGCAGGGCCATCGAACCATGGCCGAGCCGGGTCATATCCAACAGGTTCTGGATGTAACGATCCAGGCGCTGGCCTTCCTCGCGCACGGTTTCCAGCAATGCAGCCCGCTCGTGCGCAGGCAATGCATCTCCAAAGCATTCGAGACTCTCCGCGGCACCGATGATCGAAGCCAACGGCGTGCGCAGATCGTGTGATACCGATGCCAGTAGCGCGCTTCGGGTGCGTTCCGCTTCGCGCGCGAGGCGCTCATCGGCCAAGGCACCTGCCAAGCGGGTACGTAACAGGGCCTGCACGACATCCGCGGTCATCGCGCGTGCGGTTTCGCGATCTGTCGCGGCCAGCGGTGGCGTGCCCTCTGCTAACCTCAGGCCCAATGTGCCGAGCTGTCCTTCGGGCCCATTCAACGGCAGAAACCACCAACCATGGTCTTCGACAGTGCGATGTCCGGCATGGCCATGCGATGTGGTCCGTGGATCCGAAAGCTGACTCCAGACTTGTGCATCCAATGCATTCGCGAACGCGGTGCGTGCCGCTTCGAGCACCGCGTCCTCATCGCCTGCCAGTGCCAGCCGTTGCGAGAGTGCTTGTCGCGCTTCCGCATGGCGCTTCGCTTCTTGCAATGCATCCAGTTGACGCGACAAACGGGCGGCCATGCGACCAGCAATAATTGCTGCTGCAAGGAACAGCAACACCGTGACCAGCGCATGGTTGGCCTCGATATAGAAGCTGTAGCGAGGCTCGATGAAGAAAAAGTTGTAGCCAAGAAAGGACAACAGCGCCGCCAACGTGGCAGGGCCGGTGTCGGTGCGTGCCGCGACCAACACGACCGCGAGCATGAACACCAGCGACAGGTCACGCAGCCCGAGGAAGCGTTGCGCGAGCGCCGCAACGGCGACCGCCGCGGCCGACGCCGCCAGCGCCAGCGCATACGCCGCGACCGGTGAACGGTCGCGTCCCAAGCGGACAGGCATGGCATCGGGAAGCGTCATGGCGGGATTGTCGCCGGTGCGGGGCGTGCTGGCGATGCCGAGACGCTCCACTTGTGGCCACCGCGCGAAGAATTTACGACGACTTTACGAGAAGCGCAGCTTAGGCGGCTTCCGGCTTTACGCCTTCGGAGCGGACAGTGACGACTGACTTCCTAGCATCGCATCCCATGTCCACTTCAACCAAACAACTTGCGCAGGCACACCCACAGGCACGCTTCGGCACCCTAGTGCTGGGCGCGATTGGCATTGTGTTCGGCGACATCGGCACCAGCCCGCTTTACACGATCAAGGAGGCGTTCTCGCCGCACTACGGCCTGCTGCCTGATATGCCAAGCGTCCTCGGCGTGCTGTCGCTGGTGTTCTGGTCGCTGATGCTGGTGATCACCATCAAATACGTGTTGGTGATCATGCGCGCCGACAACGATGGCGAGGGCGGGATCATGGCGTTGACCGCGCTCGCACAGCGCAGCCTGTTACCGGGATCGAAGGCGTTTTACGTCGCCGGTCTGCTGGGTGTGTTCGGTGCCGCGCTGTTCTTCGGCGACGGCGTGCTGACGCCGGCCATGTCGGTGCTGTCCGCGGTCGAGGGGCTGAAGGTTGCCGCGCCTGCGTTTGCGCGCTTCGTGTTGCCAGTGACCATTTTGGTGCTGCTGGTGCTGTTCGGCACCCAGCGATTCGGCACCGACCGCGTCGGCAAGGTATTCGGGCCGGTGATCGTGGTGTGGTTCCTGGCCTTGGCGTCAATTGGCATTCACAACATCGCGCAAAATCCCGAGGTACTCGCCGCGCTCAATCCAATCTGGGCCGCGCGCTTCTTCGCTACCCATGGCAGCCACGGAATCTTCATCCTTGGCGCCGTGGTGCTGGCGGTCACCGGCGGTGAAGCGTTGTACGCGGACATGGGCCACTTCGGCCGGCGTGCGATCCAGGTCGGCTGGACCTTCGTTGCCCTGCCCGCGCTTACCATCAACTATTTTGGCCAGGGTGCACTGATCCTGGCAGACCCGCGCGCGGTAGAAAATCCCTTCTATCTGGGGGTTCCGCAATGGGCTTTGTATCCAATGATCGGATTGGCCACCGCCGCCACGATCATTGCCTCGCAGGCCGTGATCAGCGGCGGTTTTTCGGTCGCACGCCAAGCGATCCAGCTCGGCTATCTGCCGCGGATGGCAATCCGCCATACCTCGCGCCTGGCCATGGGCCAAATCTACATACCCACGATCAACTGGCTGCTGATGATCGGCACCATCCTCACCGTGGTCGGCTTTGGCAGTTCCACTGCGCTGGCCACCGCTTACGGCGTTTCGGTGACCGGCACCATGCTGGCGACCAGCATCCTGCTGATCGTGGCGATGCGACGCCGCTCGCCGTTTCCGTCTGGCTTGTTCTGGCCACTGGCAGCGCTGTTCGTGCTGGTCGATGTCGCCTTCCTGGGTGCGAACCTGGTGAAATTCATGGACGGCGCCTGGTTCCCGCTGCTGCTTGGCGTGCTGGTGTTCACCGTTTTGCGCACGTGGCGGCGCGGACGCGGCCTGCTGCATGCGCAACTGCATTCGGACGGCATCCAGTTGGACGTCTTCGTGCAGTCATTGATGCTTGCGCCGCCCGTTCGCGTACCCGGCACCGCGGTGTTCCTGGCCTCGCAACCGGACCTCGCGCCAAAAGCACTGCTTCACAACCTCAAGCACAACAAGGTTCTGCACCAGCGCAACGTACTGCTCACCGTCGAAACCTTGCCGGTGCCTTTCATACCCCTGCAGCAACGGTTGTCCATGCAACACATCGCCGATGGCTTCGACCGCATCACCCTGCGCTACGGTTTCATGGAATCGCCCGACATCCCGCAGGCGTTGATGGCTGCTGCCGACCACGGGGACGCAAGCTTCGATACACCATCCTTCGACCCCATGGACACCACCTACTTCACCAGCCGTGAATCGCTGGTGGCGCGTCCCCGCCATGGCATGCCCATCTGGCGCGACAAGCTGTTCGCTTTCCTGCACCGCAACGCCGCGCCCGCCAGTGATTTCTTCCATATCCCTGCCACGCGCCTAGTCGAATTGGGGGCGCCAGTGGAAATCTAGCCATGCCTGCTTCGGTTCGCTAGCTATCACTCGCAACTCTGCACTTAATTCCCAAACTGTCCGCTCCTGGCCGCGGCTTCTATTCGTCGATGCAACTCAGGGCAGATATCGGCCAAAAGCGGACATTGCCCTTGGCGCGTCCTCAAGTTTGCAATGCCGGTCATCTGAATTGTGGGTGCGCACTAAAAGTGCCCCAGCATCTTTTCGGTAAATATGCCGGGCTCAAGCCCAACAACTATGTGGCGAAAACCCTTACCAATCCTCGTTGGAAGGTTTCACACTCGCACGGCTCTCTACTAATTTTCAGCCTTTGCGCTGAATTTCTCGCCACTCGCATCGCTACGCCGCGCTCCAAGTTTTTCCAAGAAAAACAAACGGACATCGTCCCAGTAATAGTCGTCCATTGCTCCCTGGAGTGAATGCGGCTGACCAGGCATCACCAGCATGTCGAAGTGCTTGCCACTGCGGATCAGTGCGTCTGCCATGCGCATGGTTGTGGAGAACGTGGCATTGGTGTCGCTGGTGCCGTGCATCAGCTTGAGCGACCCTTGCAAATTACTGGCCAGCTTCTCATTGGACGCCATGGCATACCCTTCTGGATTCGCTTCCCGGGTGTCCATGTAAGGTTCCATGATGATGGCCTCCTCCGTGAACGCGCCGGGCGCTCCCGCATAGCCAGCCTTGAACATCTTGGGCGCTGTAAGCATCGCGCGTATGGCGAAATAGCCGCCCCAGGAATGGCCCCAGATGCCAACACGATCGAGATCCATATAGGGCCGCGTGGTGGCAGCCTGCGTGATTACGGCTACGTGGTCGGGAATCTCTGTCTGTCCCAACCTCCCGTAATTAGCATCCTGGAAAGCTTTGCCCCGTCCCGGCGTACCGCGTGCGTCGACAACAATGGTCACGAACCCCAACTGTGCCAAGCTCTCGGCCCGCAAGGATTCGTCGGTTCCGATGAATCCTTGGGGCACAGCCGTTGTAAACGGACCTGCGTAGATGATGTCGACGACCGGATACTTCAGTTCCGGCTGGAAATCTACCGGCAGGTAAAGCACGCCATACAAGCGGGTCTTGCCGTCAGCGGCGAGCGAGCTGAACGCCTCCGGTGGGCGCCTGTGCAATGGCAGCAATGCACCCGCATCGGCCACTGTCAAGCGCATATTTCGTCCGCCGCGCAGGTCGAGCACGTCGCGTACGCGCGGCTGCTGCAAGTTTGACCACTCGTCAAGAAGGAACTGTCCAGAAGGCGACAGCGATGCGCGATGCTGGCCTGATGATTTTGAGACCCTGGTCAAGCTTCCACCAGACAATGGCACAACATCGACCTGGGTGGCATAAGGTGCCGCCGGGTCCGACGATGACAGCACATAAACCAAGTCGCGTCGCGGATCGACGCCAATGACTTCCTGGACCGGGAATTCACCCTGCGTGACCTGGTGTTTGAGTTGCCCGTCGTAACCGTATGCATAGACATGGCGCCACCCGTCGCGCTCCGACATCCAGAGGAATCCGGCGCTGGCATCCAGCGGAAGGAACTGCTTCGACCACCCATCAACGGCAAAATCCAGACCCGCCACGAAGGTGCGGTCGTTTTTCTCCGTGAGCAGGGCGTGCGCCTCGGCAGTACGCGGATCGAACGCCAGCAATTGCAACCGCTTCGCGTTCCGCGATAGACGCAACAGGAATGCCTGCTTCCCATCTGGACGCCAACCGGCGAACCAAAGATAGGCCCCCTGTTGCATGCTGTCGGGTATCGCCCCTAGTCCAACGCGCTGCAACCGACGTGTGGTGACATCGAAGACGTACGCTTCAGTCTTCGCAATCGGGCTGCCAACCTTGGCATACGGCACCATTTCCACACTTTCCAATGCACCCAGATAGTCGACAACAGGAATGTGGTGGACCTTGCGCACGTCGGTACGCATGACCACAACCTGGCGTCCATCCGCCGACCATGCGTTGGGCGGAAGCTCCCATGTGTAATCGCGCTCACCCGCTGTTTTGAACAACACACCATCCCGCGAGCGGATTTTCAGGCCATCCGCATCTGCGATGGCGATCTTGGCTCCATCCGGGGCTATCTGCGCGCCTTCGAGCCAGGGCCAGCCTTCCGTGCTCGCGCTATTAACTTCCTTGAGTTCACCGGTTGCCACGGCAAGGGAAAAAGTCCGTCCGGCATACGCGAAAACGAGGGAGGTTTTGTCTGGCGACAGCACATACGGCATGTTGTGCAGCCTGTCCGGCTTGGGCACGGAACCATTTGCGATCCGATTGAGTAATACGACCGCCGGCAGCACAGGGCGACTGCGGTTGGAAGCTGGCTCTGCCAGCACCCACGTACCAGCATTTTCGCCACACTCGTCCCAGTACACCAACGAATCCGGACCGACCCAATGCACGGGTGGACGGCTGTCGCACACCTCGGTGTAGAACCTGAAATATTGGTCGGAACGCTGCAACCGTTCACGCAACGACTCGTCGATGCCCTGAGCATGGGCGATCACTGCCATTGCCCCCATGACCAGCCCGAGACCCACGCGCTTCGCAATGGCGACAGCCCAGCTCATCGACGAATCCAACTTGTCTCTCATTTATGACCCTTCATTCTTCGCCGATTTCCAGAAGAGTCTAGGCAAGTCAATTGATACAATCCAATAT
>JBDSGA010000046.1:0-21304 GCA_039919235.1 Thermomonas sp.
AGGGGCTGGTACGGCTTCGTGCGTCGTTGTCGGGCTAGGCGGCCACGAAGCCATCACCGCGATGCCCCCTACAATGCCCGCATGAGCCAGTCGTCCTCCAAGCAGTCACCCTTCAATTGGAAGCAGCACGCTGGCAAGGCGCTTGAAGCTGCGTTGAACCGTGCGCTGTCGCTGGATGAGGACACGCGTGCCGCATTGCGGCCACTGGATGGCCAGCGCGTCGCTTTGCAATTGAGCGTGCCGCCTCTCGCGCTGGAAATCCGTGTCGATGGCGATGCGCTGCGCGTGGGTCCGGTGGATGCCGGAACGGTACCCGATCTCGGCGTGCGCAGCACGCTGTCAGGCCTGCTTGGCCAGCTTCCGCTGTTCCGCCGTGACGATGCCCCGCTGGTCGGCAAACTGCGCATCGAGGGTGACGCCGAATTGGCGCGGCGCCTGCAGCAGCTCGCACAAAACTTTGATCCCGACTGGCAGTTGCCGTTTACCAAGGTCTTCGGCGACATCGCCGGCGTGCAAATCGCCAAGGCGATTGCCAGCGCGTTGAAACATGCGCAGGTGGCCGGCCGAAATCTCGCCGAGACCGCCGCCGAATACGTGACCGAGGAAAGCCGCGACGTGGTGCCGCGCGCTGAGCTCGACGCGTTCCATGACGATGTCGATGTCTTGCGCGACGACGTCGAGCGACTCACTGCGAAAGTTGCGCGCGTGCATCGTGAGCGAGGATCACAGGCATGAGTTCCTTGCTGCGCGCATGGCGCATCGGCCGCGTGCTGCTGCGCTACCGACTGGACAATTTGCTGGACGACACGCCGGCCGGGCGCTGGCTCAAGCTTGCGCGGCCGTTCGTACCACGCGCCTCGAAGGAAGTCGCCTCGCTGTCGCGTGGTGCGCGCCTGCGCATGGCGCTGCAGGAACTCGGGCCGATCTTCGTCAAGTTCGGGCAGATCCTGTCGACCCGGCGCGACCTGGTGCCGCCGGACGTGGCGGTGGAACTGACCCTGTTGCAGGATCGGGTGGCGCCGTTCGATGGCCTGAAGGCACGCGAGATGGTCGAGCTTGCGCTGGAGCGCAGCATCGAGGACGCCTACGCCAGTTTCGACACCACGCCGCTGGCGTCGGCTTCAATTGCGCAGGTGCATGCGGCCACGTTGCACGAAGGCGATGCAGGTCCGCGCGATGTCGTGGTCAAGGTGCTGCGCCCTGGCATACGCCGCCAGATCGCCGCCGATGTGGCGCTGTTGCATCGCATCGCCACGATTGTGGAACGCACCCATCCAGCCGCCGACAAGATCCGCCCACGCGAAATCGTTGCCGAGATCGAAGCTACGTTGTCTGCGGAGCTGGACCTGCAGCGCGAGGCCGCCAATGCCTCGTTGCTACGTCGCAACTGGCTGAATTCGCCCGATCTCTACGTGCCGGAAGTGGTGTGGACCCACACCGCCGAACGCGCGATGACAATGGAGCGGGTCTACGGGATTCCCAGCGACGACATCGTTGCGCTGGATGCGGCCGGCATCGACCGCAAGGCGCTTGCCGCCAAGGGCGTGCGCCTGTTCTACCAGCAGGTATTCCGCGACAACTTCTTCCACGCCGACGCGCATGCCGGCAACATCTGGGTGGATGCCACACGCAAGGAAAACCCGCGCTTCATCGCGCTGGATTTCGGGATCATGGGCCAGCTGTCGAGCGAGGACCAGTACTACCTCGCCGAGAATTTCATGGCGATCTTCAACCGCGATTACCGCCGCATTGCCGAGTTGCACGTGCAGGCCGGCTGGATGCCGGCGACGATCCGCATCGACGAACTGGAAGCGGCGACGCGCGCGGTGTGCGAGCCGTACTTTACCCGCCCGCTGTCGGAAATTTCGCTGGCCGAAGTGCTGGTGAAGTTGTTCCGGACCGCGCAGCGCTATGAACTGACCTTGCAGCCACAGCTCATCCTGTTGCAGAAAACCCTGCTCAATATCGAAGGCGTGGGTCGCCAACTGGATCCGAAGATCGATATCTGGGCGGTGGCGAAACCGGTGCTGGAACAGATCCTGGCTGACCGTTACAGCCCACAGCGGCTGGCCAGCGAATTCCGCAAGCGCCTGCCGGAAATGATCACCCGCGCGCCGGAAGTGCCGCGCCTGCTGCACGCCTGGCTGCAGCAGCAGGTCGAAGGCAAGCACGAACTGCGCATGCGTTCGCACGATCTGGCCGAACTCGCCCGCGTCGCCCGTGATGGCCAGAAGCGCATGGTCGCGGCAATCCTGGGCACCGGCCTGCTGATCGTGGCCGCCGTGCTGTACGGCCTGGATGCCGGCGGTCCGCGCCTGTGGGCGATCCCGGCTGCGGCATGGATCGCCGGACTCGGTGGTTTGTGGGCCTTGCTGGCAGCGTGGCCACGGCGATAAGGCCACCGCGCCGCGGGCGATGACTTCAGGACCGCATCGCCTTCACCAGCGGCTTGACGGTCAGGCCCTGCACCAGGATCGAGAACACCACGACCGCGTAGGTCATGGCCAGGATCAGGTCGCGATACGGTCCTGCCGGCAGTGAGAGTGCCAACGCCACCGAAATGCCGCCACGCAAGCCGCTCCAGGTCAGGATCACCCACGCATCGTCGGGCAGGCCGAACCAGCGCTTGAAACTGGCCATCGGCACGCCGACGGTGAGCAGCCTGGCGAGCAAGGTCAGCACGACTACTGCGGCGGCCGCCAGCATGCCGTTGTGCGGATAGGCGATGACTACGATTTCCAACCCAAGCAGCACGAACAGCACCGCGTTGAGGATTTCGTCCAGCAATTCCCAGAACAGGTCGACATGGCGGCGGGTGGTGTCCGACATCGCCAGCTTGCGGCCGTGGTTGCCGATCAAGACGCCGGCCACCACCATGGCTAGTGGGCCGGACACGTGCAAATGGCTGGCGAGTTCATAACCGCCGAGGACGCCTGCCAGTGTCAACAACACTTCGACCTGATAATTGTCGATGCTCCGCAACATCGCGAACAGCACCCAGCCGAGCGCTGCACCGAGCAACATACCGCCTCCTGCTTCGTGCAACAGGGTCATCGCACCTTCCGCGAACGATGGCGTCTGGCCCTGCACGGCGATGCCGAGCAGCAGCGAGAACAGCACCACGCCGACGCCATCGTTGAACAGCGATTCGCCGGCGACCACCATGCCGGTTTGTTCGTTGATGCCGGCTGATTTCAGGATGCCCATCACGGCCACCGGATCGGTCGGCGAGATCAGCGCGCCGAACACCAGGCAGTAGGCCAGTGGCATGCCGAGCCCGAGCAGCGGGAGCACCAGATGCAGGCCAAATCCAATCATCACGGTGGACAGCGCGGTGCCGCCGACTGCCAGCAAGCCGATCTGCCAGCGGAAACGACGCAAACGGCTCAGATCCACATGCAGCGCGCCGGCAAACAGCAGCATCGACAGCATGCCCTGCATCAGGACTTCGGAAAAATCGATGGAGCGCAGCAGGCTGGTTTCGTACTCGCGCAAGGCACCGAACCCGAGCCGGTCCAGCCCGATCAATGCGAGCGACAACAGCATCGCGACCACCATCACGCCAATGGTGGTGGGCAGCCCGACGAAGCGCGCATTGACATAAGCGAGCAACGCCGTGATGACCAAGCATGCCACCGCAATCTCGAACATCTTCGTCACCCCGATGCGCGCGTCGCGGCCTGCGAGCACATTGCGCCGCAGGTCAGGCCATCAAGACGCCGGAGTCGCATTCTAGCCGTGCGTGCTGGCCGAGCCATGGCATTGCATCGACAATGCGCATTGGCAGCCGCACGATGCAACACATGACCGACTCCGCAGAACTGACCGTCCTCTATCGCGACGAGTGGCTTGCCGTGGTCGACAAACCCGCTGGTTTGATGGTGCATGACAGCGCGCTGGCACGTGGCGAAACCGACTTCGCCGCGGACCGCCTGCGCGAACAATTCAGAAAACCAATTTTCCTGATTCATCGGCTCGACCGCGCGACGTCCGGTTGCCTGCTGCTGGCGTTCGATCGCGAAACCGCTTCCGCGCTCGGCAAGGCGGTGATGGCCGGCGGCATCGAAAAGGATTACCTGGCGGTTTGCCGCGGCTGGCCGGTCGAACCGCAGTTCACGGTTGACCATCCGCTGGATGGCGGCCCCGGCAAGCCGCTGAAGAAGTCGGCGCAGACGGCGTTCAAAGTGCTTACTACCTGCGAGCTGGAACTGCCATCGGCGGGTTTTGCGACCTCGCGTTATGCCTTGCTGCGCGCTTCGCCGATCAGCGGGCGTTTCCGCCAGATCCGCCGCCACCTCAAGCACCTGTCGCATCACCTGATTGGCGATACCAGCCATGGCGATGGCCGCCATAACCGGCAGTTCCGGATGCTCGGCATCCATCGCATGTTGCTGCATGCGCAGCGGCTCGGCTTCGCCCATCCGCAGTCCGGTGTGGCCTTGAGTATCGAAGCGCCAATCACCGATGCGGAGTTCTGCAAGGCACTGGCGATGTTCGGTGACGCAACGCTTGTCCGCGACGCAGGCCCGGTCGTGGCCGCTTAGAATCGCGGCATGTTGCAGATTGCGCATATCGAAATTCCGGACGATGAACTGATCGAACGCTTCGTGCGCGCGTCGGGTCCGGGTGGCCAGAACGTCAACAAGGTCTCGACGGCGGTCGAGTTGCGTTTCGATGTCGCGCAGTCGCCATCGTTGCCGGACGATGTCCGCGCACGCCTGCTGGCGAGGCGCGACCGACGCATCACGGTCGACGGCGTGTTGGTGCTCAATGCCCAGCGTTTCCGCACCCAGGAGCGCAATCGCGAAGATGCGCGGACGCGCCTGGCCCATTTCATCGAGGCCGGCCTGCACGTGCCCAAGCCGCGCGTTGCCACCAAGCCTTCGCGCGGCTCGAAAGAACGCCGCTTGGGCGAAAAACGCGGACGTGCGACGATCAAGCAAGGACGGTCAACAGGGCGCGGGGGGAAGGATTGGGAGTGAATCACGAACCGCAACAGGATGTGGTGCTGGCATTGCCGCCAAGCGCGCCACGGATGCCACGCAACCGCTTCATTGAATGGGTCGGCCGCACGATCTTGCGGCTGGGTGGCTGGCGCATGGCCGGCGAGTTCCCGGACCTTCCGAAATTCGTGCTGATCGCTGCGCCACATTCGTCCAACTGGGACGGGCTGTGGGGTTTCGCGGTCAAGCTGGGCATGGGCATGAAATTGTCGATCCTGGGCAAGGACGCGCTGATCAAGACGCCGCTGATCGGGCGCTTGGCGAGGTGGCAGGGTGTGATCGGGGTGGATCGCGCCGCGGCCCATGGCGTGGTCGAGCAGGCCGCGATGGCGATCCGCAACGCCGACCGCATGTGGTTCACGATTGCACCCGAAGGCACGCGTAAATGGGTCGACCGCTGGAAGCCGGGGTTCTGGCACATCGCACGCAATGCAGGGGTCCCGGTGGTACCGGCGTACTTCGACTACGCCACCAAGACCCTCGGCATCGGCCCGCCGTTCCAGTTGACCAGTGACATGCACGCCGACATCGCCCGCATCCAGCGCTGGTACCAGCCGTTCAAGGGGCGCAACCACGACGTAGTGCAGCCGAAGGATTCTTAGTCGGTGTTGCAACGGGTCCGCGGCGCCTAGCGACGGAGTCTCGCTACGCGGTTCTAAATGCCGCTACACGAACACTCCGCCGCTCTCGCCGCTGGTTTGGTCGAGACAGCGGCGACAGCATCAACGCTCCGAGTGCCCACTTTGGTCGTAGTCGCGGCTGGCCAATAGCTCCGGCTGGATCAGTTCAACGAAGGTGCGCGCCTGCGTACTCAGGAACTTGCCCTTGCGCATCACCACGCCATAGCTGCGTGATGGGAACCAGCGCCCCAGCGAGCGCGCGGCCAGCCGTTGGCGGTCGGCATCGGTCAGGCAAATGGCGGTGACAATACTGATGCCGAGGCCCATTGCCACGTACTGCTTGATCACCTCCCAGCCGCCGACTTCCAGTGCCACCGTGTACGGCACCCGGTTTTGCTGGAACACCAGGTCGACCAGCCGGTAGGTGGTCAACCGCTTGGGCGGCAGGATCAGGCCGTAGGGCGACAGGTCCTCCAGCTTCAGGTCGCGCTTGGACGCCAGCGGATGATCCAGCGGCGTGATCAGCATCGGCTCGAAGCGGTAGACCGGCGCGTAGCTGAGATCGGCTGGGACATCCAGCATCGAGCCCACCGCCAGGTCCACTGCATCCGAGCGCAGCAGGTCCAGGCCGCTGGCGCCGGTGACGTTATGCAGGCTCAGGCGCACGTCCGGCATGCGTTGGCGGAACGCATCGACGATGCCGGGCAACAGGTACAGGATGGTCGAGCTGCCTGCGGCTACGTTGAGTTCCCCGGCATCCAGCCCGCGCACCTGCTCGCGGAAGCTGGCGGCAAGCCCATCGAGCCCCTCGACCAGCGGCCGGGCCAGTTCGTACAACAGGTCGCCTTCGCGAGTCGGGGTCAGGCGCCGGCCGCTGCGTTCCAACAAACGTACGCCCAATTCGCGCTCCAGTGCCTGCAATTGCAGGGTCACTGCCGGCTGGCTGAGGTAGAGCGCCTCGGCCGCACGCGACACCGAACCCAACCGCGCCACTTGGCAGAACGCACGCAAGGGCTTCAAACGCGAGCCTTTGTAGGCAAACCTGAGCGCGCTGGCGGGTGTGTCGGCCATATGGTCTCAATTGATATTAATTATTCAAATACTACGCATTGATAAAACTGCGTTGTTAAATACCACACGCTGGCGGATGGTGCATTCCCACGGACTTTTCGGATCCAGCACATGTCGGCAGTTTTGCAATCCCGCCCCGATGCCCGGCAAGTTGGCATTCGGATCACCTCGGAAGCGTCCGGCCAAGGGGCGTTGCTGCCGCCGGTGGCCTTGGCATTCCTGCTGGACCTTCACCAACGCATCGAACCGCGCCGGAAAGGCCTACTGCAGGCGCGTGCCGCCCGCCAAGCAGAATTCGATGCGGGCGCTTCGCCCGATTTCCGCGCCGATACCGCCGCCATCCGCGCTGCCGACTGGAAGGTCGCGCCGATCCCGACCTCGTTGCAGGACCGCCGGGTCGAAATCACCGGGCCGGTCGATCCGAAGATGGTGATCAACGCGCTCAATTCCGGCGCGAATGTCTACATGGCCGATTTCGAGGATTCGACCTCACCGACTTGGGCAAATCTCATTGAAGGCCAGCGCGCGCTGCGCAAAGCCGTCGCCGGCACTCTCGACTGGATGGCGCCTGACGGTAGCAAGCACTACACGTTGAAGCCCGAAGCGGAACGCGCAGTGCTGTGCGTGCGTCCGCGTGGCTGGCATCTGGATGAGAAGCATGTGCTGGTAGAGGTGGATGGGGAGTGCCAGCGCATGTCGGCCTCGCTGTTCGACGCGGGCCTGTTCGCCTTCCACAACGCGGCCACGCTGGTGGCCAGGGATCGCGGCCCGTACCTGTATTTGCCGAAGCTGCAGTCGATGGAAGAAGCCGCGCTGTGGGACGACGCACTGGCCCACATTGAAACCGTGCTCGGGCTGGCGCATGGGCAGATCAAGGTCACCGTGCTGGTCGAAACGCTGCCGGCCGCGTTCGAAATGGACGAGATCCTGCATGCGCTGCGCGCGCGCATTGTTGGCCTGAACTGCGGGCGCTGGGATTACATTTTTTCCTATATCAAGACCTTCCGCGCGCATCGCGACAAGGTGTTGCCGGAACGGGCGCAGGTGTCGATGGCCCAGCCGTTCCTGAAGGCTTATTCGGAACTGCTGATCCGCACCTGCCACCGCCGTGGCGCGCATGCGATGGGCGGCATGGCCGCGCAGATCCCGATTTCCGGCGATGCCGAGGCGAACGAGGCAGCCATGGCCCGCGTCCGCGCCGACAAGCTGCGCGAAGTCACTGCCGGCCACGACGGCACCTGGGTCGCGCATCCGGCGTTGATCCCGCTGGCCCGCGAGATTTTCGACGCCCACATGCACGAAGCGCACCAGCAGCACGTCAGCCGCGAAGACGTGCAGGTGACGCGCGACGACCTGATCAAGACTCCGCTGGGGACCATTACCCGTGCCGGCTTCGAGAACAACGTCGAAGTCTGCGTGTGCTACCTGGCCGCGTGGCTGGATGGCAGCGGCTGCGTGCCGATCCACTGGCTGATGGAAGACGCCGCCACCGCCGAGATCGCCCGCACCCAGTTGTGGCAATGGATTCATTTTGCCGATGACGGCCGTGAGCCGCTGAGCCTGGACGACGAAACACCGGTCGATTACGCCTTGCTGGAGCGCGCCCTGATTGGCTTGCCAGCCAAGTTGCAAGAACGCCTGCGACTGCCCGGTGCCAGCCGCATCAACGAGGCGATCGGGATGCTCGATCGCCTCACCCACGCCGACACCTTGGTTGAGTTCCTGACCTTGCCGGCTTACGAACGACTCGATTGAACCTGCGGCCAGAAACGCGCAGCTCCCACCCAACGCGCAGCTCCCACACAAGGACCACCTGACATGAAGACCACCATGCATTCCGCCGAACAGTTGAAGCTGGACTGGGCCAACAATCCGCGCTGGGCCGGCGTCACCCGCACCTACAGCGCCGAAGACGTGGTGCGCCTGCGGGGTACCGTGCATGTCGAACATTCACTTGCCCGCTTGGGCGCGGAAAAGCTGTGGAAGTCGCTGCACAAGGAAGACTTCGTCAACGCGCTGGGCGCGCTCACCGGCAACCAGGCGATGCAACAGGTCAAGGCTGGCCTCAAGGCGATCTACCTGAGCGGCTGGCAGGTCGCTGCCGATGCGAATGTCGCAGGCGAAATGTACCCCGACCAGTCGCTCTACCCGGTCAACTCGGTGCCGCAAGTGGTCAAGCGCATCAACAATTGCCTGTTGCGCGCCGACCAGCTCAATCACGCAGAGGGCGACAACAGCGTGGATTACCTGCAACCGATCGTGGCCGATGCCGAAGCCGGTTTCGGCGGCGTGCTCAATGCCTATGAACTGATGAAGGCGATGATCGAAGCCGGCGCCGCTGGCGTGCATTTCGAGGACCAGCTGGCATCGGTCAAGAAGTGCGGGCACATGGGCGGCAAGGTGCTGGTGCCGACCCGCGAGGCGATCGAGAAGCTCACCGCCGCGCGCCTGGCCGCCGACGTGATGGGCGTGCCGACCTTGATCGTGGCGCGTACCGATGCCGAAGCCGCGGATCTTGTGACCTCGGATGTGGACGACAACGACAAGCCGTTCTGCAGCGGCGAGCGCACCGTCGAAGGCTTCTACAAGACCCACAATGGCCTGGACCAGGCGATCAGTCGTGGACTTGCGTATGCACCGTATGCCGACCTGGTGTGGTGCGAAACCGGCAAGCCCGACCTGGAGTTCGCACGCAAGTTCGCCGAGGCGATCCACGCCAAATTCCCGGGCAAGCTGCTGGCCTACAACTGCTCGCCGTCGTTCAACTGGAAGAAGAACCTCGACGACGCGACCATTGCCAGCTTCCAGACCGAACTCGGCGCAATGGGCTACAAGTTCCAGTTCATCACCCTGGCTGGCTTCCATGCGCTCAACTACGGCATGTTCGATCTGGCGCATGGTTACGCACGCCGGCAGATGAGCGCCTTCGTCGAGCTGCAGGAGAAGGAGTTCGATGCCGCCGACCGTGGCTTCACCGCGGTCAAGCACCAGCGCGAAGTGGGTACCGGTTACTTCGATGCCATTGCCCAGACCATCCAGGGTGCGCAGACCTCGACCGTTGCGCTCAAGGGATCCACCGAGGAAGAACAGTTCCACGGCGAGCGGGCCGCAGCGTAAAGCCTCATCCCGCGCGACCTGGCGCATTGGCTGATCCACGCACGCAGGCCGGTCAACACACCGGTCTGCGTTAACTTTCTCCGGTATCCTGCGAAAATCCATCCTGATCAGGGGCGAGGAGTGGGCAACAGCGTGGCTGCAATTGCGCCGGCAAGGGCTGGAGAACCAAACATCGACGACCCGCATTCGTCGACGTTGACCTTGGCCGAGTACGCCTTGTTCACCCAGGTCGCACATCCGCGTCGGGTCGAGGCCGGCCAGATCCTGTTCCGTCGCGGTGATCTGGGCACCACCATGTATGTGGTCGCGCATGGCGCAGTCGAACTCGACTTCGGCGATGACCTGGTCGGCAAGCGCTTGGCCGCACGCGAATTCCTCGGTGAACTTGGCTTGTTGATCGGCGACCATGCGCGCAGCGCGGACGCCACCGTGGCCCAGGATGGCGTGGTGCTGGAACTCGGGCGTGCCGAATTCGATGCGCTGGCCCTGCGTGACCCGCAGCTGCTCGCGCACTTCCTGCGTCGTGCGATCATGCGCGTGGTCCACAACGAACAAGCCCTGATCGCACGCCTGCGCCGCCGCAACCAGGACTTGGAAACCGCGTTGGACACCCTGCGCGCCACGGCGCACCGGCTCAACCAGACCGAAGTGCTGACCCGCACCGATGAATTGACCGGGTTACTGAATCGCCGCGGTTTCACCGCGGATGTCGAAAAGCGTCGTCGCAACAGCAGCTTGGGTGGACTGGCGCTGGTGCTGATCGACTGCGACCGCTTCAAGGACGTCAATGACACGCATGGCCACCTGGCTGGCGACCGCGTATTGCAAAGCGTCTCCAACCTGTTGCGCGCGGTGGCCGGGCCGGACGACATCGCCTGCCGCATCGGCGGCGACGAGTTCTGCCTGCTGGTACGCGGGCAGTATCGTGAGGAAATGGAGCGAATGGGCGACTACATGCTGGGCAGTGCGCGCATGTTGCAACGCATGCACAGCAAGCCGCCGCAGATGACCACGCTCAGTATTGGGGCCTGCCTGATCACCGATGACGGCAGTTGGGAAGACTGGTACACCAAGGCTGATACCGCCCTGTACCGGGCGAAGCGCCTCGGCGGCAATCGCGTGGAATGGCAGGACTGAGCCAGTGCCGGCGATGACCTTGATTACTGACACGCCGCAGGTCCGCACCCTGCTGCTGACCGACCTGGTGGATTCGACTGGCTTGGTCGAGCGCATTGGCGACCAAGCCGCCGCCGAACTATTCCGCGCGCACGACCGCATGGTGCTGGAACTGCAGCAGCGCTGGCGTGGCCGTTTGATCGACCGTAGCGATGGGCTACTGCTGATCTTCGAGCGACCCATCGACGGGCTCGGCTTCGCCCTGGATTACGTGCGTGGCCTGCGCGAGCTTGGCCGCGAGCGCAAGCAGCCGTTGCAGGCGCGTGCTGGCCTGCATGTCGGCGAAGTACTGGTGTGGGAAAACAGCGCCGATGCGATCCGCGTCGGTGCCAAGTCGCTGGAAGTCGAGGGCTTGGCCAAACCGCTCGCCGGTCGTTTGATGGCGCTGGCGCGGCCGGGGCAAATATTGCTGTCGGCGACGGCAGAGCCGCTGGCGCATCGCGCTGCACGTGAGCTTGGCGAGCGCGGCGAACTGCTGGTGTGGAAATCCTATGGACGCTGGCGCTTCAAGGGCGTGCCGGAAGGCCAGGACGTCTACGAAGTCGGCGAGCCCGGCCTGGCCCCGTTGCGTATGCCTTCGCACACACCCAAGGCCTGGCGCGACCTGCCGTTGTGGCGGCGGCCGGCAGCGCTGGCCGCCGAAGCGATGGTGCTGGCAGCAATGGTCGTGGGCGGCTGGTTCATCACCCAGCCCAAGCCGGCGATTGCCTTCGGCGAACGCGATTGGGTGGTGGTCGGCGACCTGCGCAACCTGACCGGCGATGCGCGCTTGGATGATTCGTTGGAGCAGGCGTTCCGGATCAGCCTGGAACAGTCGCGCTACGTGAACCTGAT
This sequence comes from Thermomonas sp., assembly GCA_039919235.1. Lineage (GTDB taxonomy): Bacteria > Pseudomonadota > Gammaproteobacteria > Xanthomonadales > Xanthomonadaceae > Thermomonas. The sequence goes on from JBDSGA010000046.1 coordinate 11,822, forward strand.
CAGCGATCTGAAGATGCGCGAGACCATGCAGCGCATGCAGCGCAAGCCGGAGACCCAGATCGACCGCGCGATAGGCTCGGAGATCGCCATGCGCGATGGCGCGCGCGCGCTGTTGTTGCCCACCGTGGCCGAAGTCGGCGGGCGCCTGCGGGTCAGCGCGGAGGTGATTGACCCGCGGACGCAGACCACCGTGTACGCGATATCGGCCGATGGCAAGGGGATTGAATCGGCGCTTGGCTCGATTGACGACGTGACCGGCCAGCTGCGCGAAAAGCTCGGCGAGGCCATGCAGAACGTGCAGAAGACCTCGGTGCCGCTGCCCAATGTCAGCACGCCCAGTCTGGACGCATTGAAGGCGTTCGCACTGGCGCGCAATGTCATCAACACCACTGACGACAAGAAGGCCGCCATCGGCCTGTACATGCATGCGCTGGAACTGGACCCGGACTTCGCGCTGGTTTATGCGGACATTGCCAAACTGCATGCCTCACGTGGCGAGGCGACCCAAGCCAAGGTGCAGTGGAAGCAAGCATTAGCCAAGCCTGGGCGCCTGTCACAGCAGGAAAAGATGCGGATTCAATTGTGGTTGGGTCAATACGATGCGCCGGGTCCGTATTTGCAAAAAGTTGATCAGTACCTGACGCTATACCCGGACGATTTTGATGTGATCTCTCGCGCAGCGACCAATACTTGGCACAAGCGCAATGATTTTGTTGCCGCTGAGCGATTGATGAGGCGCACATTGGTGCCTGCAGCGAACAGGCAGGGTACGCATCAGTACGGCCTTGGGATCTATCTGTTGGGCCAGGAACGCTACGCGGATTCGCTGGCGGCTTTCCGCAAATCGCGTGAGTTGGGGTTCACCGGCTGGGGCACGTACTACGCATATCTTTTCGATGCCCAAGGCCAACCAGCTCAGGCAGACAAGGTGTATGCCAAAAGCAACAGCGCGCAGGATGGCTTCAAGGACGAATTCGCGGTGGTAACGGCCATCGACCGCGGGCAATGGCCGAGGGCCAACGCTGCCGCGCGTGACATGTTGGCGACTGCAACACAGGCCAAGGATGGTTTGGAGGTTTTACGCGCCCATGCCGCGATTGCCAGCGTGGCCGCGCTGGCAGGCGATGCCGTGGCTGGCAAGCAAGTGCGCGGATTGCTTGGGGCAATCAATGCCGACGGTGCGGCTGCCGATGCCTTATATGCGCCCGCATCCACCGATTTGCGCTTGGTTGCCGCACTGCTGGCGGCACGCCTCGATGATGCGGCTTTACTGCAGGTAGCCTTGCAACAGACTGAAGGGCAAGCGGTTCTGAAGGAGTATCCCTTTGTGGGTCAGCTTCAGCAGGTTGTGCTCGCCGAGCAGGAGCGCTTGCAGGGCAAGCCGCAGGCCGCTGTGGCGCGTTTGCAGCCATTGGTAAAACAAGAGACAGCCCTGGTCGCTGCGCACTGGGCGCTGATGCGCGCGCAGCGCGCATCAGGCGACGAAGTGGCGGCATCCGCGCAGTCCCGCTGGCTGGCGAGGCATCGCGGACGCGCCTTCACGGAAGCCACGACTACCGAGGTCTTGTACTTCTTCAACGTGGCAGTGACTGCAGAAGCGTTGAAAGCAAACTAGGGTCACGCTGCAGACGTGCAGAATTATTCCGAGCCGATGAGCAGAAAACGAACCGAATCGAAACTACAACCCAGCATTGCTGCTGGGTCGCGAGAATGTGCAACTCGCTGTTAAAGCTTCTCGATTGCCTGTGAATCCATCGGGCATTCCATGCGCTGTATGCCTACGGTCGCGACGTCCAGCTTGGCGCGTTGAGCCTTGATCTGCTCCGGTGAAGCCAACTTCGCACCCGGCTTGAGCGCCAGACATTCCGTCGAATCCGAGTAGCCCAACGAGCGCAACGCATCGTCTGGTGACTGCTCGAACTGCGCCCGAAAGTCGTGGTCGGTTTCGAGCTTGTCCAGTAGAGCCTTGGCGATGCGCGGGTTGAGTCCTGCGGGTGGCGTCGTTTTATCTGTCACGTTGCATTCCCCTGTTTGAATGGTGCGCAGACAATACCATCGGCAAGACCGATTCGTTTGGAGGACGCATGCAGGTTCGACGTTGCGCGGTGGTATGGCTGGAGCCACGGGAAGTGGCCCGGTTCGAAATGGACGATCTGCTTGCAGGCGGAACCGGTGTGGTCAGCCGGCTGGCATGGTTTGCGCATGCGCCACACTTGCCGGCCTCGGTTGAAATCGAGGCCGCGCATGTCCCGCTGCTAGGCGCACTCGGCGCCGTCGACTGGATCGCGCGTGTCGAACTGGATGCATCCTTTGGTAGCGAAGCTGTGGATACATGTCTGGCAGCCGGCTTGTTGCTCGCGCAGGCCGAAGATGATGGCGTGCTGGCCGACGATGCATTTCGTGCTGCCGGTTGGCATGCGTCGTCAGCGGTGGCGCACATGACCGCGCGCTGGCAAGGCATCGACGGTCCGCAAGGCATGACTGAGACCGACACCGACACCAACGCGGGCCTGTTGCGCCAGCACGGCACGCCGCCATCGCATCTGCGGTCGGGTGCTACAAGCGACGCCGGCATCGCATTACCGCGCATCGAGCGAGACGACTTTGATGCGCTGCTGGACACCCGCGCCACGTGCCGCAATTACGACACCGATGCACATGTGCCATTGGTGACGTTCTCGCAATTGATGGCACGCGTCTTCGGTGCGCGCGGCATTGGCCACCCGGCCGATGGCTTCGACGTGTTCAAGCGCACCAGTCCATCCGGCGGCGCGCTGCACCCTACCGAATGCTGGTTGATCGTGCAGCGGGTGGAAGGCATCGCGGCCGGCCTATACCGCTACCGCATCGACACCCATGCATTGGAACCAGTCACGCCCGGTATCGCGCCTCCGCAACCGGGCGATGTCGGCACGAAACTGCTGGACGACGGCGTGTCGCATGCATGGACTGCGGACGAACTGCGCGCGTTCGCACGCATTGCGGTGGCCGGCCAGGACTTCTTCGCCGACGCGCCAGTCCTGTGCGCGCTGGCGCCACGCTTCCACCGCAATTTCTGGAAATACCGCAACCACTCGAAGGCCTACCGGGTCACCGTGCTGGATGCCGGTCATCTGTCCCAGACCTTGCAGCTATGCGCTACCCAGGCGGGGTTGGGTCCATTAGTTACCGGCGCGATCAACGAGATCGACATCGAACGTGCGTTCGGCCTGACCGGCTATCTGGAAAGCCCGATGGTGGTGTGCGGCTTCGGCGCGCGCGCAGCGAAACTGGTCACGTCCGAGTTCGACCCGAACCGTCGCGTCTGGCCACGGGACTGATTGCCGCGGTCTCGAAGCAGGACGTGCGCACTCACGCCGCTGCGCGCGGCAGGCTACGCTCCAGCCGCCGATAACCAATCGCCTCGGTCAGGTGCTGGGTACGGATAGCCTCGCTACCGGCCAAGTCGGCAATGGTGCGTGCCACCCGCAAGATGCGATGCAGTGAACGCGCCGAGAGTTGCAGGCTGTCCACCGCGCGTTCCAGTAGTGCGGTATCGCCACTGGTCAATACGCACCACTGGTTGGTCTGGGCCTGGTCCATGCGCGCGTTAGTCGCGCCGCGCGCGTCTTGCAACGCGCGTGCACGGATGACGCGTTCACGCACCACCGCACTGCTTTCGCTGGGGATCGCATCGCTGCGTAGCAGGCTGGGCGGCAGGCGCGGCACTTCCACGTGCAGGTCGATGCGCTCCAGCAAAGGCCCGGAAATGCGCGCGCGGTAACGACGGATCATTTCGTCATTGCACAGGCAGCGTCCGGAAGGATCCCCAGCCCAACCACAGGGGCAGGGATTCATCGCGGCGACCAATTGGAAGCGCGCAGGAAATTCGCATTGGCGGGCCGCGCGCGAGATAGTGACGCTGCCGGATTCCAGTGGTTCGCGCAGCACTTCCAGCGCATGCCGGCTCCATTCCGGCAGTTCATCGAGGAACAGCACGCCGTGATGGGCCAGCGAGATCTCGCCGGGGCGTGGATCGGAGCCGCCACCGACCAAGGCCACTGCGCTGGCGGTGTGGTGCGGATTGCGAAACGGGCGCTGGCGCCAACGCGACGGGTCCAGGCCATGGCCGCTGACCGAACGAATGATCGCCGACTCCAGCGCTTCGTCATCGCCGGCTTCCGGCAGGATCCCGCACAGACGCGAGGCCAACAGCGTTTTGCCACTGCCTGGCGGACCGACAAAAAGCAGATGGTGAGCGCCGGCCGCAGCGATCTCCAGTGCGCGACGTGCCTGCGTTTGTCCGCGCACGTCGATCAGGTCGGGTTGTTTTGCGGGCACGCATTCGCGGGGCTGTGCGAGCGGCAGTTGCTTGCGGCCGTCGAGGGCAGCGCAGACTTCCAGCAAGGTACGCGCAGTGCGCACTTCGACATTGCTGGCCAACGCCGCTTCAAACCCGTTCGCCGGCGCCACCAGCAATTTTCGCTGCGCCTGACCCGCGGCAACGGCGGCACCCAACACACCATCGACCGCGCGGATTTCGCCGGTCAGCGCGAGTTCGCCAAGGAACTCCCAGCCTTCCAGTGCCTCGTTGGACAGCTGTCCGCTTGCTGCCAGGATGCCAAGTGCGATTGCCAGGTCGAATCGTCCGCCATTCTTCGGCAAGTCGGCGGGCGCAAGGTTAATGGTGATCCGTCGCGCCGGGAATTCGAACTGCGCGCACTGGATCGCCGAGCGCACGCGATCCTTGGCTTCTCGCACCGCCGCTTCCGGCAAACCGACAATCGACATCGCTGGAAGTCCACCGGCCAGATGCACCTCGACCCGCACTTCGGGCGCAAGCACGCCTACCCGCGCACGCGTGTGCACGATCGCAAGACCCATGGCGGCGGGCTCAGTGCGAGGACGTTGTGGGTGCAGCGCCCGCCGGCGTGCCGGTCAGTTCGGCCAGGCTGCGTTCAATCGCTTCAAGCTTCTCGCGAGTGCGCGCCAACACCGCGCGTTGCACGTCGAACTCTTCGCGGGTGACCAGGTCGAGTTTGCCCAGTCCGGTCTGCAGGACTGATTTGAAGTTCTGTTGGAGTTCTTCTCTACCCTCGCGCAAGCCGGGCGGCACGAGGCTGCTGAGGCGGCGGGCGAGTTCGTCAAGCTGGGCGAGGTCGATCATGCGTTGGGGATTCATGCTGGGTCTCCTGCGGGTGGTGCAAGCGTGCGCGGTGGCAGGCGAAACCGCTGTCGGTGCAGGTTGCGTTGCGGGGTAGGGAAGTTCCCTGTTTGCGCCCACATGGGCAACAACCCGTTGCAGACATCCGCATCGCAATCCACCTGAGTATGAGTATGCACGCAGGGCGCGGTGGCGGGCTATGCTCGTAGCCACCCAGCAGGAGGCTGCCCGATGAAAATGGTCATGGCGATCATCAAGCCATTCAAGCTCGACGACGTCCGCGAGGCCCTCGCCGAGGCCGGCGTGGCCGGTATCACCGCGACTGAAGTCAAGGGCTTCGGCCGCCAGAAAGGCCATACCGAGTTGTATCGCGGGGCCGAATATGTGGTTGATTTCTTGCCGAAGATCAAGCTGGAAGTCGCCGTCACCGACGATCAGGTTGACGTGGTGACAGAGGCAATCATGCGCACCGCCGGTACCGGCAAGATCGGCGACGGCAAGATCTTCGTATGGGATCTGGAACGGGTCGTGCGCATTCGCACCGGCGAGTTGGACGGCGACGCGCTCTAGCGGTCGCTGGCCGGCTCAGGTCTCGGTACGGTCTCGGCCACGTTGCTTGGCGCGATACAAGGCGACGTCAGCGCGGGCGAACAAGTCTTCGCGGCTTTCTCCCTGCGTATAGCTGGCCGCGCCAATGCTGACGCTGACCTGCAAATCCGGATGGATATCGTCGAAGCGCAGCAGGTGCGTGGCCTCACGTAGTCGTGACGCCACCAGCAAGGCTTGTTCCAGTGAGGTATCCGCGCAGACCACGACGAATTCCTCGCCCCCGATCCTGCCCAATGGATCGCGGCCGCGAAGTTGCGCGTGCCATGCGGATGCGACATCGCGCAGGACACGATCGCCGGTGGCATGGCCATAGCGGTCGTTGATCGTCTTGAAATAATCCAGGTCGAGCATCAGCAAGGACAATGCTGTGCCCGTGCGGATGGATTGAATGATGGCCTGTTCGGCTTCGTGTTCGATGCCGATGCGGCTGGCGACGCTGGTCAGCGGATCCGTCATCGCCTGATTGCGCAGCCGGTGCGACTTTCTCCATTGGCGCAGTGCCAGCGAGGCGAGCAAGGCAACGAATAATCCAGCCAGGATCAGCGTCAAGGTCTGCCAATGTCGCACGCGTTCCAATGCTGTCAGCTGGAGCTGCTTTGCCTCGGCATCTGCACGCAATTGCCGGTTCTCGAAGTCGCGGCGGCGGATTTCGTATTCGTATTCGAGCATGCGGCTTTGCTCCAGCCGCATCTTGCCCTGCAATTTCATCTGCAAGTCGGTGTAGCGTTTGTAGTCTTCCAGCGCGGCTCCGGTCTCACCCAGTGCTTCGTGGCTGGCGGCCGTAAGTTTGTAGATCTGGGCCAGATAGCGGGTATTGCCATTGCGCTTCACCAGTGGCAAGGCAAGCGCGTAGTGATCAAGCGCCGAAGCATGGTGGTCCTGCTTGGCCAATGCCTGCCCGGTCAGGATCAGCAATTGGTCATCGCTGGAGGCATCCTGTTCCTGGACAAATCCTGCGCGCGCCTGAGCCAGGGTTTGCAGGCCCCTATCTGGCTCACCGAGGCTGATTTGGCTCTCGGCCAGGCCCAGGCGTGCAGCATTCAGGCTGCTTGGATCGTTGTGCTGACGGGCAATTTCAATGGCCTGCTGGAACGCGAGCAAAGCCTTGCTCGGCGCGCCCGACTCAGCATGCAGAAAGCCCAGTTGAATGTAATTTGTGGCCAGGTCTTCCCAGCGATGGGTGTCCTGCATGCGCGCGATGGCGCTGTTGAAATAGCGTTCCGCCTGCGGGAAATCCCCAACCCGCCGATAGCCCACGGCGATACTGAACATGAGCGTTTCGACTTCGTGGTCGATGCCAGCGCCGCGATAGGCCGCCCGCGCCCGCTGGAAGTCGATCATGGCGCGAGCCTGCTCGCCTAGCAGGGACAACGTGTCGCCACGCATCTCCAACGTTTCGGCCAGCAGTTGCGCCTCCGGCCCATCCGCCAACAGGCTCAGCACCTTGTCGTACTCGGGCAGGCCACGCTGGGAACCGCTGATCAGCATGATGAAGTTGGCGCGGCACAACATGGCACGCGCCTCGGACGCGACATCGTGCAGGTCGCGCGCCCGGTTTAGCGCCTCATCGGAATAGGCCAGTCCACGTGCGGGATCCTTCCACAGGGTGGATCCGCAATACACCGAACGGAACCGCACTTCGCGTGCCTGGTCGCCAGTCGGCAGCAATGCTCGCAAACGCTCGAGGTCGGCATCGTAATCAAGCGTGCTGGACTCCAGTGAGGCTGGCCCAACTACCTTCTGGAAGGTGGCGTCGAAGGCAGTCGCGCGGGTACTGACGGCTTCGATGTCCCCGCCGCGCAACATCTCGCCGGCAAGCGTTGCCACTGGCCACGCGAACAGCGCCACCAGCAGCACAGCCTTCAGCGGAAGTCGATGCCGGATCACCCAGCTCCAGTTTGCCCGATTAACCTGTCACCATAGCGGGCTTTCGAGAGGGCTACCGTGCGCAGGGTCTCAGTTCTGGCGCCGTGGGAGCCTGAATGCGCTGAATCAATCCGCCAATGCTTCAGCCAAGAACGGCGGCAGCATTTGCGCACCCTTGTGCAGGTCGGCGGTGTAGTACAGCGTGGCGAACGATTTTGCGCGTGCATCGGCGTCGCGGAAATTGAAACCGCCGGTCTTCTTCGCCATCGTGCAGCTCCACCAGCCGGTGGGATAGCAGGGCTGCGGAAACGGCAGGGTCTGGAAGCTGGCGAAACCCGCCTTACGCATCTCCACCCGCATCGCCTTGATCAGGTCCAGCAGTACCAGCGGTGACTCCGATTGCTGCACCAGGATGCCGTCGTCCTTCAGCGCGCGATGGCAGCTGGCGAAGAACGATGCATTGAACAGGCCTTCGGCCGGGCCAACCGGATCCGTGGAATCCACGATCACGATGTCGACGCTGCCGGGCTCGCAATTGGCCATGTACGCGATGCCGTCGTCGAACAGCAGTTCGGCGCGTGAATCACCATTCGACTCGCACAGCTCCGGGAAATATTTCTCGGCCATGCGCGTGACTTGCTCGTCGATGTCGCATTGGGTCGCGTGCACGACGCCGGGATGCCGCAGCACCTCACGAAGCGTGCCGCAGTCGCCGCCGCCAATGATCACCACGCGCTTCGGGTCGGTGTGGGTGAACAGTGCCGGGTGCGCCATCATCTCGTGATATAGGAAGTTGTCGCGCGTGGTCAGCATCATCGCGCCGTCGATCAGCATCAGGTTGCCCCAGTCCGTCGACTCATAGATCTCGATGAACTGGAACGGCGACTGCACTTCATCCAACTTGCGGGTGATGCGGTAACCGATCGACGAGCCGGCCTTGTCGAAGTTTTCATATAGCCATGTCGGTTCGGTCATCTGGAGCTCCGTGCAATTCAGGGCAGTTCGGGAGTGAGGCGTGCGGCAAGCATTCACGCCCACCAGCATCGCCGTATCTGGCATTTTCGCACGACGGGAACAGGCCCGCCCTACAATGCAGCGTCCCCTCAGCATGCCGATTCCGACACCATGACCGACTGGTCGCTTGACCTTGCCCGTAAAACCTATTCAGTCCCGCATTGGTCGGAAGGCTATTTCGATGTGAACGCCGCCGGCCAAGTCGTGGTGCGTCCGAAAGGCGCTGCCGGCCCGACGATTGCCTTGCCTGAAGTGGTGGATTCGGCGATGGCGATGGGCGCGAAGTTGCCGATGCTGGTGCGCTTCCCGGACATTCTGGGCGACCGCCTGCATCGCTTGCAGACGGCGTTTGCGCAGGCGCGCAAGGACTGGGACTACGCGGGTGAATACACCGCGGTGTATCCGATCAAGGTCAACCAGCACTTCGGTGTCGCGGGGACTTTGGCCAGCCACCATGGTGAAGGTTTCGGGCTGGAAGCCGGCAGCAAGCCGGAACTGATGGCAGTGCTGGCACTCAGCCGGCCGGGCGGGTTGATCGTCTGCAACGGCTACAAGGACCGCGAATATATCCGGCTGGCGTTGATCGGGCGCAAGTTGGGCATGCAGACCTACATCGTCATTGAGAAGCCGTCGGAATTGCGACTGGTGCTGGAAGAGGCCAAGGCGCTGGACGTGAAACCGGGCCTTGGCGTACGCATGCGGCTGGCCTCGCTGGGCGCCGGAAAATGGCAGAACAGCGGCGGCGACAAGGCCAAGTTCGGCCTCGACCCGCGCCAGTTGCTGGATCTCTGGAAGCGCCTGCGCGACGCCGGCATGGGCGATTGCCTGCAACTGCTGCATTTCCACATGGG
>JBDSGA010000047.1:0-9606 GCA_039919235.1 Thermomonas sp.
CCATGTCGCGTGACGGCCTGCTGCCAGACAAGTTGTCCACCATCCACCCGAAGTACCACACGCCACACGTGGTGACCTGGATCACCGGCGTGTTCGTGGCCTTCTTCGCCGCACTGTTCCCCGTGGATATCCTGGCCGACATCTCCAACGCCGGCACCTTGTTTGCGTTCTTCATGGTCGCCGCCGGCGTGTTGATCCTGCGCAAAACCGACCCGAACCGCGCACGTCCGTTCCGCACGCCGCTTGTGTGGGTCGTCGGTCCAATGGCGATGGCTGGTTGCCTGCTGCTGTTCTTCAGTCTCGGCTGGAATCCGACCATCAAGTTCTTCTGCATCTGGGCTGTCCTTGGCCTGATCGTCTACTACACCTATGCGCGCCGCCGCAGCCACTTGGCACCCGGCAACGAGCATTTGTTGCATGGGTACGGGGACGAAGCCAAGATCCAGTCGGAACCCAGCTTCCACGAAGGTCCGCAAGCGTGATCCTTGGCAACAAGTAATCTCAGAAAACCCGGCTCCGGCCGGGTTTTTTGTTGCCCGCCACTACGCAAGCGCAACACCCGATTCGCTACACTTGCCCGCATGAAAGATGCCTACGACGTGCAACACCTGCGCCACTTGGCTGGCGAGATCATCACCAACGTGCGCGAGCTCTCGCGTGCGGGCTGGACGCCGGCCACCAGCAGCAATTTTTCGCTGCGCCTGGATGAGCGCCATGCCGCGATCACCGTGTCCGGCCGCGACAAGGGCAAGCTGACCGAAGCCGACATCATGGTGGTGGATTTCCACGGCAACCCGGTCGGCAGCGAGCATCGCCCGTCCGCGGAAACGCTGCTGCATACCCAGCTCTACCATCGCTTCCCGGACGTGGGTTGCGTGCTGCATACGCATTCCAAAGTGCAGACCATCGCGTCGCGACTGTATGCGCCTGAAGGGCACGTCCGCCTGGAAGGTTACGAGCTACTCAAGGCGTTTGCCGGCAACACCACCCATGAAGCTGCCATTGAGGTGCCCGTTTTCGCCAACACGCAGGACATGCCGGCACTGGCCGCACAGGTCGATGACCTGCTTGATCGGCAGCAATTGTGGGGCTATCTGATTGATGGCCACGGCCTATATGCGTGGGGCCATGACATGGCAGAAGCACGCCGACACCTGGAGGCGTTCGAATTCCTGCTGGGTTGCGAACTGGAACTGCGGAGATTGCAGCGATGAGCCGGCTCAGGATCTTTACCGACGATGCACCAGACGTGCCACGAGTGGCGATCTCTGACGCCACTGGAATCACCGCCGAATTGGCCGCCATTGGTGTCGGCTTCGAACAATGGGAAGCGACTCAACCCGTCCAACCAGGCGATGCCCCTGAATTGATCATGGCGGCGTACCGGGCCGACATTGATCGCTTGGTGGAAGCCAACGGCTTCCGCAGCATCGATGTGGTCAGTATTGCGCCCGACAACGAACAGCGTGAGGTCATGCGCGCGAAATTCCTCGACGAGCACTTCCACAAGGAAGACGAAGTGCGGTTCTTCGTCGCCGGCTCGGGCCTGTTCACGCTGCATGTCGACGGCAAGGTTTTTGAGGTCCTGTGCGAAGCCGGCGATCTCATCTCGGTGCCTGATCGCATGACCCACTGGTTCGACATGGGTCCGGAACCGAGCTTCGTGGCCATCCGATTCTTCACCGAAGCGGACGGCTGGGTGGGACATTTCACAGGCACTGATATCGCTACTCGCTTTCCGCGCTTTGAGGTGGGAGCCGCAGGCAAATGAAAACCACCATCCTCACCGACATCGAGGGCACGACCAGCAGCATCTCGTTCGTCAAGGACGTCCTGTTCCCCTATGCCCGCCGCGAACTGCCTCGCTTCGTACGTGATCACGGGCATGAGCCCGAAGTGCGTCATTGGCTGGACGTGGTCGCTACCGAACATGGCACGATGTGCGACGACGCGGTCATCGCGGAAACCTTGCAGGGCTGGATCGACCAGGACCGCAAGCACACGGCGCTGAAAGCATTGCAGGGCATGATCTGGATGGCGGGCTACCGCAGCCAGGACTTTACCGCCCACATATACCCCGATGTCGCGCCGCAACTGCAGGCTTGGCATGCGGGCGGGCATCGGCTGGCGGTGTATTCATCGGGCTCTGTGCCAGCGCAGAAGCTGCTGTTCGGCAACTCCGACGCCGGCGACCTGTCATCACTCTTCAGCGATTTCTTCGATACCGAGGTGGGCCACAAGCGCGACGCAGACAGCTACCGGTTGATCGCCGACACTTTGCACCGTAGCCCCGGCGACGTCCTGTTCCTGTCCGATGTGGTCGAAGAACTCGACGCCGCACGTGATGCGGGCATGCGTACGGTGCTGCTGGACCGGCGCGAGGACTATCCGGAACCGCGTTCGAACGAGTCCGCTAACGGCCATATGCGCGTGGAGTCTTTTGCAGACGTCATACCCTGAGCTGCAACTGGCTCAAGGCGACGCGGAATCCAGCCGATACATGATCGATGCACTGGTTTCGCCGCGCCAACGATCAAACGTGTGCACTTCGACCCGATGCTCGCCCACTGCCAGATTGGTCGGCAACGCAGCGCGCCACAGATGCCGCGAGGGCTCGGCTTCGGGCGAGCGATCGTAACCACGCAAGGTATCCGCTGCATCGTCACGCATGTTCTCGGCGAGTAGCGCCGGATCGGGTTGCAGGACCTTGCGCATTGGTGACCACGCTCCACCATCGACGCGGTATTCGACGCGGCTGTCGTCCATGCCCATGTAGACGTTCGCGTACACGCCCCAGGCGGGATATGCGCCCTGCCGGAGCACCTTGGGTGCATGCAGGCCGATCTGGGTATCGGCGGCTTCGCGCGCGTTGTGCCAGGCAAGCGCATACGCGCCACCCGGGAGCACGCTCAGCATCGCGTAGCCGTTGGGAGTGCCATCGGCCATCGTGGCTTCCGGAATTCCTTCAGCGTCTTTTACCCCTGACCAATACGCCCCACAGGCGGCGCCGACGTTGTATTCGTGCAGCGGCTGCGCGCCCTGCCAACCATCGCTGGCATCGTGGAAGACATGTTGTTGCGCATGACTATGCGCACTGAGCACCAGCAGGTGCGGGAAGTCGCGCAACAATGCAAACAGCCGAGTGCGGTCGACATCACGGAAACTGTCCTTCCCCACGCTTTCGAACAAGGGGATATGCATCGCCAGCACCAGCAGTCGGTCCTTGTGCACGGTCGGCAAGTAGGCTTCGAGGAAGGCAAATTGATCCTCGCGAAACCCGCCGATATAGGCAGGCCTGCGGCCCGGAAGTGCAATCACGTCATCCAGCGCGATGAACGTGGCCAGTGCGGTTTCACGTGCATGCATATCGGCGCCGAATGCACGATGAAAATTACCCAACGAGTCCGCATCGTCGGCCGCCCCGGCATCGATATCGTGGTTGCCCGGCAGATACATCCACGGCACGCCGAGTTCGGCGGTCGCGGCTTTCACCAAGGGATATACCTCGGGTGCATCGTCGACGATATCGCCCAGCGACAGCCCCAGCGCTGCCTGTTGCCGGCCCAGTAACGGCTCGACGATGTCGCGCCGGAAATAACCGGCATCCACCGCGGATTTGGGTTGCGGGTCGCCGAACACCAACACCGCCATAGGTGCATCAGGGTTAGCCGCTGCGTGCTGATGGATGTAGCGGATACACGCGTCCGCTGTGCGTACCAAGGTGGCGCGCGACTGCGGATTGCCGGACTGAATGACCACCGGCGTGCATTCGGCCGCCCGTGCGGGCGGGCTACCCGCCCACAGCCACAATCCCAGGATCAGACAGCACATCGTGCGCATGGACACCTCCAGCCCCGATTATGCCGTGCCGGGCAATGGAATGATTTGCACTAGAATCGTGCATGGCAGGGGCCACGGGGCAGTTCGCTTTGCGCAACGTGATGCGTGGGATACATCGATACTTGCTCGGGATGACGATGCTGTGGCTCGCCACCAGCGGCATCGTGCACGCTGGCGAACCGCTGGCACTCGATGCAACTCAGTCCGCCGTGCCACTCAGTCCTCGCATCACTTACAGGCACGATCCACTCGCCAGTGACGGCGCCAGCGAAGCGTTCCAACGCGCTAGCGAGGGCCAGTACGCACCATTACCGGATGGCAACCCCAGCCTCGGCTTCCAGGACGGTGCCTACTGGTTTCACCTGACGGTGGTGAACCACAACACTGACGAGCCGCGCTGGATCCTGGTCCAGGAATACGCGCTCAGCGACAACCTCGACTTGTACCTGCGCTATCCGGACGGGCACGTGGTGCACGAGACCGGCGGTGATCACGTTTCGTTCTCAACGCGCTACATCCGTTATCGCCATCCGAATTTCCGTATCGAGCTGCCATTGGGCCAGCCGGTCGAATTGCTGCTACGGGTGCAAAGTCAGAGTTCGATGCAGGTCCCGTTGGTCCTGTACACACCACGCGCGTTCGCTGAAGTACTACGCGATGCGCAGTTTTCCACCGGTCTCTACTACGGCATCGTGCTTGCCCTGGTGATCTACAACCTGGTGTTGTGGCTGATGCTGCGCGACTCCGGTTACTTCTGGTACCTGTGGCACATCGCCGCCTTCGGCTTGGTTCTGTTCACCCTCAACGGGTACGGATTCGAATATGTCTGGCCGGAATGGCCATGGATGGCCGATGCCGCCGTACCTCTGTCGATATGCCTCGCACTCATCGGCATGCAGTTGTTCTCGCGAAGTTTCCTGGAGTTGCAGGAACGCTGGCCGATTGGCAATGCGATCAGCCTCGCGATCAGTGCCTTCTTCGGGGTGCTGGCCATCGTGTCGACCCAGGCCGACTACCACGTGGTCACCCCCCTGGCATCGAAAGCCGTCTTGATCGGGCTGGCGTGGATCATTGCAGCTGCCATCGTCATGCTGCGCCGGGGCTACAAACCTGCGCGTTTGTTCCTGCTTGCGTGGGCGCTGTTCCTGGCGGGCACCGCCATGTTCACCTTGCTGGCATTCGGCTTGGTACCACGTAATTTCTGGACCTTGAACGGGGTGCAGATCGGTTCCGCGTTGGAGATGCTGCTGCTGTCATTGGCACTTGGCTCCCGTTACGCCAGCCTGCGCTTCGAGAATATCCGCATCGTACAGCAGGCCAACGAGCAACTCGAACGCAGCGTCATCGATCGCACCAAGCAGTTGCGCACCGCGATGGCACAACTGGGCGAAGCCAATGTGCAATTACGCGACTACAGCCAGCGTGATCCATTGACCGGCGCGTACAACCGCCGTCATTTCCGCGAAGCGTTGGAACAGGCACTTGACACAAGCAAGCACAGCGGCAAACCCTTGGCGCTGCTGCTGCTGGACCTGGATCATTTCAAACAGGTCAACGACACCTATGGGCATTTGGCCGGTGATGACTGCCTGCTCCACGCAGCGCACTTGCTGGAGGAAGTCGTTGGTGCTCGCGGCGGCCTGGTGGCGCGCTTTGGTGGTGAAGAATTCGTAGCAGTGCTGCCAAGCACCGATTCGCAAACAGCGTTGCAAGTGGCCGAGGCGGTACGCCAACACATCCACCAATCACCCGTTGTAACGCAACGCCACAGCATCCGCCTGAGCGCGAGCATCGGCGTGCATACCGTCAATGCGTGTCGCGACACCGCGCCGGAAGACGTGATTCGCTTTGCCGACGAAGCGCTCTATCGGGCCAAGGATGACGGCCGCAACTGCGTTCGGCATTCCGTCACCGTCGCCTGAATCAACGTATTGATGCCTGAAGTCCGATCGTGGCGATTCAGCTCTCGCGCGCCCTCAACACGGCTTTTGCGTCCGCAAGCGAGAGTCCGCGCGCGCGCAACAACACCAATAAGTGATACAGCAGGTCCGCGGCCTCATCTAGCAATGCAGCATCGTCCTGCACAACGCCTGCCAGTGCAGTTTCGACACCTTCTTCGCCGACTTTCTGGGCGATGCGTCGCACGCCAGACTCGAACAGCGTGGTGGTGTAACTACCGACCGGTCGTTCCCGTTCGCGCTGGGCGATACGTGCGTCCAATGCCGACAGCACATCGTGCGGTGCGGTGGGAAAGCAGCTGGTGCTACCAAGGTGGCAGGTTGGTCCGGCCGGTTCCGCCATTACCAGCAACGTGTCCTGGTCGCAGTCGGTCTCGATCGACACCAACTTCAGCACGTTCCCGCTCTGCTCGCCTTTGCGCCACAACATCTGCCGGCTACGACTGAAGAACGTGACTTTGCCGCATTCAAGCGTGGCAAGCAAGGCTGCGCGGTCCATATAACCCAGCATCAAGACCCGAAGCGTGCAGGCATCCTGGACGATGGCGGGGAGCAGGCCAGCCTGCTTGTCCCACGCGAGACTCTCGATCCATTCGTGGCTCACAAGCGCACCTCGATACCCGCGTCGCGCAGGCCTAGTTTGAGATCAGCGATCGCCAACGCGCCGGAATGAAACACGCTGGCGGCAAGTGCCGCGTCGACATCGGCGTCTCGGAATACGTCAATGAAGTGTTGTGCTTCGCCCGCACCGCCCGATGCTACCAACGGCACGCGGCAGACGTCGCGCACTTCACCCAGCTGCTCAATGTCGTAGCCACTGCGCACGCCGTCGCTGTCCATGCAATTGAGCACGATCTCGCCCGCGCCACGCGATTGCGCCTCAATGACCCAGTCGAGCGTGCGTCTGCCGGGCGCGCGCATTCCGTCAGGATCACCAGTGTGACTGCGCACGCGCCACTGGCCGTCGGCTTCGCGTTGCGAATCGATACCGACCACCACGCACTGCACGCCAAATGCCTCGGCAAGTTCCACAATCAGTCCCGGCCGTTCGAGCGCTGGCGAGTTGATCGAGATCTTGTCCGCACCCGCGTGCAGCACCGCCCGCGCATCCTCCACGCTGCGGATGCCGCCGGCGACGCAAAACGGGATATCCAGCACGCGCGCTATCTGCTCCACCCAGCCGCGATCAACGCTGCGACCCTGCGGGCTGGCAGTGATGTCGTAGAACACCAACTCATCGGCGCCGGCATCGCGGTATCCACGTGCCAGCGAGAGGATGTCGCCCATGTCGACGTGGTCGCGAAAGCGCACCCCCTTGACCACGCGTCCATCGCGCACGTCCAGACACGGAATGATGCGGCGGCTCAACATGAGACCATCGCTTCCAACGCCGCATCCAGCGCGTCATCCAATCTGAACTTGCCTTCCAGCAATGCCTTGCCCAGCACCACACCATCGCATCCCAGCGCTGCCGCAGCGCGGATATCTGCGATGTCGCGGATGCCACCCGAGGCCTGCAGACGCAACTTCGGTGCACGTGCCAGCAGTTCGCCATACAGATCCAATGCGGGGCCGGCCAACATCCCGTCGCGGGCGATATCTGTGCACAGCAGATGGCATGCACCAGCGTGCAGATAATCGTCCAACAATGTGAACAAGCGCACGCCGCTATCGCGGGTCCAGCCGTGCGACGGCAACTGCCATTCACCATCGGCATCGCGGTTTGCATCCAGCGCCAGGGTGATGCGTTCGGAACCGTAGTCCTGCAACCACTGCATCACCCGTGACGGCTCGCGAATCGCCAGCGATCCGATCACCACGCGGTCCGCGCCCGCTGCCAAGAGTGCTTCTACGCCCGCCTCGTCGCGGATGCCGCCGCCGGTCTGCACCTTCAACGAGGTCGAGGCCTTGATGCGCGCAAGCAGGCCGCCCTGCGCGTAGCCACCATTACGGGCTGCATCGAGATCTACCAAATGCAGCCACCCGGCGCCCTGCTCCGCATAGCGACAGGCGAGTTCAAAAGGATCACCGGGATACCGTGTCTCACGCGCGTAGTCGCCCTGCTGCAGGCGCACCACGCGGCCTTCGCGCACATCTATGGCTGGATAGAGGACGGCACTCATCGCATGTCACTCATCAGAGACTTCTTTGGCAGGATTCCAGCGCAGGAAATTAGCCAGCAACTTCGAACCGAGATCGGCTGAGCGCTCGGGATGGAATTGCATGCCAGCCACGCGTCCACGTTGCACGCAGGCTGCGAAGGGTTCGCCATGCGTGCAGGTGGCGATGCAATCCTCGGTGACGGGCGCGGCGTAACCGTGCACGAAATACGCGTGTGCCGGCGCTTCGATGTCGTACAGCAACGCGGAATCGCGCACAGTCTCAAGCGTATTCCAGCCCATATGCGGAACCCGGAGTGACGCATCACCGCGCATCTGGAATACGTTGCCGCTGAGCAAGCCGAGGCATTCGACATCACCCTCTTCCGAGGCATCGAACAACAACTGCATGCCCAGGCAGATGCCGAGCAGCGGAACATCCAATTTGCGCAAAGCGCGATCCAGACCACGTTCGCGCAAGAGCGCCATCGCGGGTGCAGCCGCGCCCACGCCAGGCAGGATCACCCGTTGCGCGCCGTGCAAGTCGTCGGCATCGCGTACGATGCGCGCGTCAACGCCCAGCCGCTCCAATGCATAACGCACCGACCCCAGGTTGGCGCCACCCGCATCGATCAGGGCCAACGCGGTCACAGCACGCCCTTGGTGCTCGGCAGCTCGCTGCCTTCCCGGCGAATGGCCTGCCGCAGCGCACGCGCCACGGCCTTGAAACAGGCTTCGATCTTGTGATGGTCGTTGTCGCCGGTCACTTTCAGGTTGAGGTTGAGGCGCGCGCCATCGCACAGCGAGTGGAAAAAGTGCGGCACCAGTTCGGTGGGCATGTCACCGACGCGCTCGCGATCGAACGTGCCCTCGAACACGAACAACGGCCGGCCCGAACAATCCAGCGCCGCACTGGCCAAGGTTTCGTCCATCGGCAATACGAAACCGTAGCGACCGATGCCGCGCTTGTCGCCCAGCGCTTCGCCGAGCGCCTGTCCGATCGCCAGCGCGGTGTCTTCGATGGTGTGGTGCTCATCGATATGCAGGTCACCCTCGCAGCGCACCCGCAACGCAAAGCCGCCGTGCTTGCCGAGCTGCTCCAGCATGTGGTCGAAGAAGCCAAGCCCGGTCTTGATATCGGGTTCCGCGCTGCCATCCAGGTCGAGTTCTACCTCGACTTTGGTTTCCTTGGTATCGCGTTTGACCAAAGCCGTACGCGGTGCATCGGCGAGCACGTGGGCAATCCCCGCCCAGTCCCACTCACCACCGAACTGCGACGTACGCAACTGGAATCCACGGATGCCGAGATTGTCGGCAAAGGTAAGGTCGGTCGTGCGATCACCCACCATCGCCGAGCGCGCCCAGTCGATGCCGCGATCCTTCAAATAGTGCTGGACCAGGCCCAGTGCCGGCTTACGCGTCGGTGCATTGTCTGCGGGAAAACTGCAATCAATCAGGACTTCGCGGAAGGTGATGCCCTGGCTTTCAAACACCTGCATCATCAATGTCTGCGGACCATCGAATGCCGCTTGTGGATACTCGGGCCTGCCCAGCCCGTCCTGGTTGCTGACGATCACGAATTGATAGCCGGCATCGCGCAGGCGCAGCATCGACGGGATGACGTTGGCCACGAAACGCAGCTTGTCGAGGCGATCGATTTGAAAATCCTCCGGCTCCTCGATCAAGGTCCCATCGCGATCGACAAACAG
>JBDSGA010000048.1:0-3051 GCA_039919235.1 Thermomonas sp.
GGTTTCTGGTTGGGCGGCTATAACGGAATGGTCGAGCGATTGGCGCCCGATGGCAGCATCACCCGGCTGGATGCCGCAAGTCAGGAGAGATTGCGTGACAGCAAGTTGTCCGCGATCACTGAAGATCACGATGGACGGCTCTGGCTTGCATCGCGCATGGCGCTGATCCGGATTGGCAGCGATGGCGCCATCGACGAATGGCGCCGTGAAGATCCCCAAGCGCCGACACCCGATGCGCAGATCGATTCTTTGCGCGCCTCTGCCGACGGTAGCCTTTGGTTATCGGCAGCCGGTGGCGGCATACAGCAACGCGATGCCGCCACTGGCAAGATCATGCTGGATATTCCGGCAGGCGAGGCGGGAGGCTTGGGGGCTGCCGATATCGAAGCGATGTTGTTGTCGCCTGACGGAGATGTATGGGTCGCGGGCAGTGGCGGCGTGCTGCGGTTGGATCGGACAACTCGGCGCTTCAAGGCCATGTCGGAAATGGGTGAAGAACGCGTATACGCGATGGCCTTCGATGGCCGCGATAGTCTCTGGCTGCAGCGCTTGTCAGGCCTCGCGCAGTATCGGCGCGTAGGCCAGCGATGGCAGTCGAATGTGCATGTCGGAATCCGCGAAGGCATGCCTGCCGTCGGTGCGGCCGGGATGTACGTGGATCGCCGCCATCGGGTTTGGGTAACGACATCACGTGGCTTGTTCCGGTGGGATCCCTTGCATGGAAACCTGCGTCGCCAAGGTGCGCAGGACGATGCCGGGAGTTACGAATTCCAGGATCGAGCATTGGCAATGAGTGAGGAGGGCGTGCTTGCCGCTGCAACCGCCGACGGTGGCGTGGTCCTGGTTGATACCACCCGGTTCGATCCCCCAGCCAGCATCCCCGCCTTGCGCTTTGATCGTTTCTCGGTGCGGCGCAATGGTCAATGGCGCGACCTGCCGATCCATGACTCGATTGAGTTGCAGCGCGGTGACCAGGAATTCCGACTGCGTGCCCGCCTGCTTGCGTTCGACGATCCCCAAAGCAGCCGCTATTGGGCAAAACTTGATGGGTTCGATCGCGGCTGGGTGGCGCTTGGCAGCAATGGCGAGCGCGTTCTCGCCGGTCTTGCCCCGGGTATTTGGACCCTGCATATGCGCGCGAAGGATGCAGCGGGCAATGCCGCGCGCGAGCAATCCATCTCGTTCGTGATACCGCCGCCGTGGTGGCTGACATGGTGGGCGAAGATCCTGTTCGTCCTCGCTGCGGTTTGTCTGGTGTTGTATGCCGCATGGCTATATCGCGCGCGCCTGCGTCGCTCGCATCAGTGGCAGTTGGGCGAGGCGCAGCGGGTCATGGCAGAGCAGGCCTCCGAGGCCAAGTCGCACTTCCTGGCCACGTTAGGCCACGAGGTGCGGACGCCGATGACTGGTGTGCTTGGCATGAGTGAGTTGTTGCTGGCCAGCGACCTCGACACCCGTCAGCGCGGGCAGGTCACGTCCATCCATCGCGCCGGCAACCACTTGCTGCGGCTGGTGAACGATGCGCTCGACCTCGCCCGCATCGAAGCAGGTCGGCTGGAGTTGTTGAACGTGGATTTCGCCCTGCGTCCCTTGCTGGATGAGATCGCCGCGCTGATGGCACCGGTGGCGGAACGTCGTGGCCTGCAATTCATCGACCTGGTGGATCCGTCGGCACCTGCCGCCGTGCATGGTGACCGTACCCGCGTCGAACAAATATTGCTGAACCTGATCGGCAATGCGATCAAATTCACCGAGACAGGCCATGTCTCGGTCGAGACTTTCTCACTGGTCCCGCAGGGCGTGCGTTTCGTCGTCGCAGATAGCGGGCCGGGGCTGAGCAGTGAGCAACAAACGCGCCTGTTCCGTCGTTTCGAACAGGCCGATGGGGGGCGCACTGCATCGCGCTATGGTGGTAGCGGATTGGGGTTGGCGATCTCGCAGGAACTCGCCGCAGCGATGGGCGGGCGCATCGAAGTCGAAAGCGAACCGGGGCACGGCACGCGCTTCATCGTGGAGCTGCCATTGGCAGGCGCGATGCTCCCCGTAGCCGTGGCGCCAGCGTCAAGCGACCCTACCCAGCAGGCGCCGCTGCGACTGCTGTTGGTGGAAGACGATGCCACCGTGGCCGAGGTGATCCGGCAGTTGCTGCAGGAACAAGGTCACGCTGTTAGCCATGCCGCGCATGGGCTAGCGGCACTCGGGATGGCCGCCGAAGGAGATTTCGATGCCGCGTTGTTGGATCTCGACCTGCCGGGCATGGATGGACTCGCATTGGCACGGGTGCTGCGGTCCCAGGGCTTCAGTGCGCCCTTGCTCGCGGTGACGGCGCGTTCCGATGCCGCTGCCGAGATCCAGGCGCGGGAAGCCGGTTTCGACGACTTCCTGCGCAAACCGGTGACCGGCGCGGTGCTGGCTCGGGCGTTGGCACGCCTGCTGCCATGCTGACTTCGAAACTAGCGGGTCAGGCGATCTGTCGTTGCCGGCTACCCGCGTGCACAGCCGCCACCAGTGCAGCCACGTGTTCGGGACGCATGTCGGGCGACAGGCCGTGTCCGAGGTTGAAGACG
Source organism: Thermomonas sp. (assembly GCA_039919235.1). Lineage (GTDB taxonomy): Bacteria > Pseudomonadota > Gammaproteobacteria > Xanthomonadales > Xanthomonadaceae > Thermomonas. The sequence continues at coordinate 2,568 of JBDSGA010000048.1, forward strand.
TGCCCCTCGCGCGAGCCGCCGTTGCCTGCCGCATAGCTATCCATCGCAGCTTGCACCTGCACAGCGATGGCGTCGGGTGAGGCGTACAGGATGGCCGGATCCAGGTTGCCCTGGATAGCCACCTTGCCCGCAGTGCGACGTGCGGCGTCTTCGAGCGTGACCGTCCAATCCACACCCAGGCCTTGCGTGCCGCTGGCGGCGAGATCTTCCAGATAGGGCGCATTGCCCTTGCCGAACAGGATCAGCGGGGCATCGCCTCGCTTGAGTTCGTGTGCAATGCGGGTGAGATAGGGAAGCGAGAACTCCCGATACATTGAAGGTGACAGCGTGCCGCCCCACGTATCAAACACCTGCAGCACCTGCGCGCCGGCGACCTGCTGTGCTGACAGATAGGCAATCACCGCATCGGTGACCACACCCAAGAGTTGGTGCATCGCCTTGGGCTCATTCAATGCCAACGCCTTGACCTTGCCCCAGTCCTTGC
>JBDSGA010000049.1:0-3777 GCA_039919235.1 Thermomonas sp.
GGTCGCGCAGGTCGGCGCCGAAATGACGAGTGCCGCCTTGGCCCGTGGCATCGACTTCAGCGAGCGCATCAGCAATTTGCTGTGCACTACCGAGGCCATTGATGGCGACTTTCGCGCCGGCCGCGGCAAGTGCGCTCGCAATCGCGAGGCCAATGCCCGAGGTGCTGCCGGTCACCAGTGCGGTGCGGCCTTGCAGGAATTGTTCACTCATGTGTGGGGTCCCATTCAGCCGTGCTGCCTTGCATTATTAGCCACATACGCTAACAGGCGGAGTGGCTGGATGGCGTGTCTGTGCGTGGTACGAAAGTACGATGCGGACGGCGCGCGGTCGCGCTAATGTCCGTGCATGACTATTTTTCGTACCTGCGGCAGTTTCGCCGCGGTGGCCCTGCTGGCCGCCTGCGCCAGCACCACCACCCAGCGCGGAGCAGCGCCGATGTTCAGCCAACAACGCATGACCGAACATCGCGGCAGCGACGACCTGCTGAGTGCAGGCCTCGGCTTGGAGGGCCTGCGCGCGATGCTGCCGGCTGCGTTTGCCGATGCCGAACATCCGACCGCTGGGGAACTGCGCAAACGCGCGCTGTGGAGCAACTGGCGCGGCATTGCCGACCTCACGCCCGGCGGTGGCTATGGTGATGTCTACGGCGGCGTGGCTAGCGTGCCCGGCCGCGAGTTCACCGCGTATGCGCAGTTGCCCGGCGCCAGCCAGCCACACCGGGTGATGTTGCAGTTACCGGACGACTTCAACGCCAGCAAACGTTGCGTCGTGGTCGCGGCGTCGTCCGGTTCGCGCGGCATTTATGGCGCGATTGCGGTCGCTGGCGCATGGGGCCTGCCAAAGGGCTGCGCGGTCGCGTACACAGACAAGGGTAATGGCACCGACTTTTTCGATCTCGATGCCGGCATGGGCTTCGATGCATCCGGTCAGGTCGTGACTGCAGGTCCGGCCGCCAGGCTCGCATTCACGCCATCGACCACCAGCGGACATGGCGTCGCCTTCAAGCACGCCCATTCGCAGGATAATCCCGAGGCCGATTGGGGCCGCGACGTGAAACAGGCCGCGGAGTTCGCCCTGGTCAAACTCACTGAAGCCCTGCCGACGCAGGCACCTTTCACCTTCGCCAACACACGGGTGATCGCGGTCGGCATCTCCAATGGCGGCGGTGCGGTGTTGCGGGCTGCCGAACTCGATGGCAGCGGTACCGACAAGGGCTGGCTGGATGCGGTGGTCGCGGGCGAACCACACATCTCCACCCATGCGCCGGGTGCGCGCGACCTGTATGACTATTCAACCGAAGCGGCGTTGCTGATGCCCTGCGCGTTGCCGCAACTGGGCATCCCGGCGACGCCGGGACTGGAAGCCAAATGCGCGGCGCTGACCGCACGCGGCGTGCTGGCCGGCGCTGATTTCGACGCACAACAGAAGCACGCATTGAACAAGTTGCAAGCCTCCGGCTGGACCGATGCGGCGTTGCGCGCGGGTTCCATCAGCGTCGCCTTCGATTTGTGGCGCGCGGTCGCGGTGACGTATGCGTCTGCGTATGGCCGCTATCCGCATGACGCGCATCCGTGTGGCTATCGCTTCTCTGCATTGAATGCTGACCTCACCACCCCGCGTGCCGCAACTGCGGCCGAACGTGCCGCCTGGGTCAGCGATTCCGCGGGGATCCCACCGGGCGCGGGCGTTGGCATCGTCGACCCGCAGCCATTGACCGACATGGGCCTGAGCGGTCTGCAATGCCTGCGTGCGCTGTGGACGGGCAATGGCGTGGAGGCCCAACGCGTACGCAAGGGCATCGCGGAAACCAGGGCGGGCCTGCCGCGGGCCGGGTTGCCGGTCATCGTGATTCACGGCACTGACGACGGCCTGGTGCCACAAGCCTTCACCAGCGCGCCGTATGTCGCCGCCGCCAAGGCCGCCGGCCGTGACGTGCGCTACTGGCAGGTGCGCAATGCCCAACACTTCGATGCCTTCCTCGGCTTCCCGCAATACGGCGCGGTGTATGTGCCGTTGCTGCCCTACATGTATGCGGCGCTGGATCGTGTCGATGCGTACCTGGATGGCAAGGGCGCGCTGCCTGACGATGCGGTCATCCCCACGGTCCCCCGCATGGGCAAACCGCTGACAGCCGATAACCTGGCAATGCCGCACTAAAACAGGATGCAGGGCCTGCCGGCTGCATGCTCTTGCCGGCTTCACGCGTGATTTGGCAGTCTTGCAGTGAATCCCTGCGGAGTCATCCCTTGACCAAGCGCCACTTCTCGATGCTGCGCGAGTTCCATCTCGCTGACTGGTTTACGTTGGCCAATGCCTTCTGCGGCACGGGCGCGATCTTTGCTGCGATGCGTTTCCTGCAGGAAGGCGTCGTCCGTGACTTGCTGATCGGCATGGCGTTGATTCCACTCGCATTTGTATTCGATGCACTGGATGGCCGCATCGCGCGCTGGCGGAAAGTGGCATCCACGCTGGGCCGCGAACTGGATTCGCTGTCCGACGTGATTTCGTTCGGGGTTGCGCCCGCCGCGCTGGGTTATGCCTGTGGCCTGCAAGGTGGCTGGGACTGGCTGATCCTGAGCTACTTCGTCGGCTGCGGCGTCAGTCGCCTGGCCCGCTACAACGTCACCGCCGAACAGTTGTCGGGCGCCGAGGGCAAGGTGCGCTATTTCGAGGGCACTCCGATCCCGACCAGCGTGGTGATCGTGGGTTTGCTGGCATGGGCGGCATTGAGCGGCAACATCGGCCAGGACCTCTGGCTGGGCATGGTCAAGTTAGGGCCGTGGCAGCTTCATCCGCTGGTGCTGATCTTCGCTTTGTCGGGCTCGCTGATGATCAGCAAGACGCTGCATATTCCCAAGCCGTGATTCGCCCTGCGTGATTGATCCTGATCAACGCTGATTGCGGCAATCTCTCGGGAGCAAGCGCGTTGCGCGCATGCGTCAGCTGCGCTTCGTTATGGCGGTGCAACATTCGCGTTGTTAGCATGCATGCAACAGCGGAGGACGCATGACTAACAGTTCAGCACCGGGTTCCAGTGATTTCGACGCCATCGCACGCCAGTATTGGGGCATGTGGACGGATGCGATGCGGGGTGCGGCGCCGAAGTCGGCGGCGGATGTCGGCATGCAGGGCTTCCAGGATGCGATCAAGGCATGGACCGGGCAGGCCGGCGGCAGTGGCCATGGCTTCGACAATGTCCTCGGTCATTTCGGTCGTCAGAACGGTGATTGGTTTGCGCAAATGCAGCAGGTGGCGGCGCAATTCGCCGGCCGCGACAGCAGCGCGCAGGACATTACCAATGCCTGGCGGCAAGCACTGGGTGGCGCAGGCGCCAACCCGTTCGAATCCTTGTTCACCGGCATGCGCGGTCCGGGGCTGGAAGCTCTGGAGCAGTGGAGCGAAGCGGTAAAGCCATTCCTGCAAGGCTTGCGTGCGGAAGCAACCAGCGCGCTTGGCACGCCCACTTTTGGGTTCACCCGTGAGCATCAGGAGCGTTTGCAAGCATTGGCGAAGGCGCAACTGCAATGGCAGGACACGCTGTCGGCATACAACACGCTGATGGGCAAGGTTTCGAAGGATGCGTATGCGCGCTTCGAAACCAAGCTCGCTGAGCGCGAGGAACCCGGCCGCCAGTTGACCAGCGTCCGTGCGCTGTTTGATCTCTGGGTCGATGCCGCCGAGGAAGCCTTCGCCGAGTCCGCGTTGTCGCCGGACTATCGGCAGGTGTATGGCGCGATGGTCAATGCGCAGATGACCTTGCGCAGCGGCATCCAACG
>JBDSGA010000050.1:0-3099 GCA_039919235.1 Thermomonas sp.
AATGGCGCCGAATGGTTCGCAAGCCTTGGCAAACCGAACAATGGCGGACCGAAGGTGTTCTCGGTGTCTGGCCATGTCGACAATCCGGGCAACTTCGAAATCCGCTTGGGTACGTCGTTCGCCGAACTGCTGGCGATGGCAGGCGGTGTGCGCAACGGCCACAAGCTGAAAGCCGTGATCCCCGGTGGTTCATCGATGCCGGTTTTGCCGGCGGACACGATGATGGCTGCGACAATGGATTACGACTGCCTGCAGAAGGCGGGCTCGGGTTTGGGCTCCGGCGCGGTCGTAGTGATGGACGAAACGACCTGCATGGTGCGCGCGTGCCAACGCATCTCGCGTTTCTATTACAAGGAGAGTTGCGGCCAGTGCACGCCGTGTCGCGAAGGCACCGGCTGGATGTACCGGATGCTGACCCGCATCGTGGAGATGCAGGCCACGATGGATGACTTGCAGATGCTGCGCGCCGCCGCCGGACAGATCGAGGGCCACACCATCTGCGCGTTCGGCGAGGCCGCGGCATGGCCGGTGCAGGGCATGCTCCGCCATTTCTGGGACGAATTCGAATACGCCATCGTCAACCAGCGCTTCCTGGTCGATGACCAGCGCGATGGGACGGTTGTGCCCAAACAAGTGGCGCCCAAGGCGGTGGCGGCATGAGCGCACAACCGGTCAATCCGAACCTGCCGCCGGACCACGTCACCGTCTTCATCGATGGCCAGGAATTGGCTGCGCCGAAGGGCTCGATGATCATTCAGGCCGCTGACAAGGCCGGCATCCCCATTCCGCGTTTCTGCTACCACGAAAAATTGCCGATCGCGGCCAATTGCCGCATGTGTCTGGTCGATACCGAAGTGGGCGGGCGTGCCGCGCCGAAGCCGGCGCCGGCGTGCGCAACCCCGGTCATGGATGGCCTGAAGGTCTTCACGCGTAACGAAAAAGCGCTTAAGGCGCAGCGCAACGTGATGGAATTCCTGCTGATCAACCATCCGCTGGACTGCCCGATCTGCGACCAGGGTGGTGAGTGCGAGTTGCAGGATCTTTCGCTCGGTTATGGCCGCTCGATCAGTCGTTTCGTCGAGCGCAAGCGCGTGGTCGCCGATGAGGACATGGGCCCGCTGGTCGCCACCGACATGACCCGCTGCATCCAGTGCACGCGTTGCATCCGCTTCACTGCGGACATCGCCGGCACGTATGAGCTAGGCGGCATGCAGCGCGGCGAAGACCTGCAGATCGGCACGTATGACGGCAAGCCCCTGACCACCGAACTGTCCGGCAACGTCATCGACGTTTGCCCGGTCGGCGCGTTGACCAACAAAGTGTTCCGCTTCAAGGCGCGCCCGTGGGACCTGACTGCAAAGTCGTCGCTGGGTTATCACGATGCGCTGGGCAGCAACCTGTTCCACCATGTACGCCGCGGCGAGATCCTGCGTAGCGTGCCGCGCGACAATGAGGCAGTGAACGAATGCTGGCTGTCGGACCGCGACCGTTACGCACACGAAGGCCTGTACGCCGACGATCGCGCCAGCGTCCCGTTGATCCGTGACGGCGACATGGCTCTGAATGAAGGGTGGCGTGAAGCGTCATGGGAGGAAGCGCTTGCCAAGGCCGCGAAAATCCTGCGTGACAACGCCGGCGACGGTCTCGGCATGCTGGTCCATCCATCCACGTCGAACGAAGAGGGCGGGTTGCTCGCCCGACTCGCCGACGCACTGGGTACCGGGAATCTCGACCATCGCATCGGCCAGCATGAATTGTCCGATGGCATTGCCTCACAGGCGTTCTCGATGCCGGTCGCCGACATCGAAAAGGCGGATGCCATCGTCATCCTCGGTAGCCACCTGCGCCATGAAGTGCCGCTGCTGCATGCGCGTGTGCGCAAGGCTGCGACGCACGGCGCCAAGGTGCACGTCGTCAATCCGGTCGACTTCGATTTCGCGTTCTCGATTGCCAGCAAACAGATCGTACCGCCATCGCAGCTTGCCGATGCACTTGGCAGACTCAAACTAGGTGATGCGGCCCACATTGCGTTGATCGTGGGTGGCGTGGCCGAGAACAGCCAGCATGCCGCCGCGATACGGGTGGCTGCCGATGCCTTTGTGGCAGCCACGGGCGCCAAGCTGTGCCGCATCCCGCAGGGCGCGAATGCACTTGGATTGTCGCGCCACGGCGTCTTGCCGGTGTCGCGCGACGCACAGGCGATGCTGCGTGAGCCGCGTTCGGCCTATGTGATCTTCGGCATCGAGCCGGGCCTGGATTTCGCCGATCAGCGTGCTGCACTCAAGGCACTGGGCGAGGCGCAAGTGGTGGCCTTTAGCCAGTTCGCCTGCAAGTCCACGCGTGCGGTGGCCGACGTAATCCTGCCGATCGCTGCATTGCCAGAAATCGAAGCGACCCTGACCAACCTTGATGGGTTTGACCAGCGTACAAGCGCAGCCGGCAAGCCGCCGGGCGAGGCCCGCCCAGGTTGGCGCGTGTTGCGCGCATTGGCTGACGCTCTCGCGCTGCCGGGTTTCGAATTCACCGACATCGCGGGCCTGCGTGCAGGCATGGCGATGAAGGGCGTGCAGACCAGCAAGGGACGCCCGATGGCGGCGTCGGGCTCAGGCCTGGAAATCGTGGTGACACAGGCGATCTATCGCGTTGATGGCGTGACCCGACGTGCCGAGGCGCTGCAAGCGCATCCGCTCAATGTTGGTCCACGCGCCGTCATGAATCCAGCTGACGCGGCGAATGCGGGCATCACCGACGGTGCGATGGCGAAGTTCGCCACGGAGATCGGCAACGCCGCCCTGAAGGTCGTGCTGGACATCGGTGTTGCGCCGGGTAGCGTGTGGATCGAATCCGGGCATGGCGCCACCGCGCCGCTGGCCGCCTCAGCGAAGGTGGAGGTCAGCCGCGCATGATCTCTTCCATCAATCCGCTGATGCTGCACGTGGTGGATCCGTTCCGCGAGTTGCTACTGTCGTTCGGCACCATCGGCATGCTGGTCTGGATCTTGATCAAGATCTTGCTGATCGCAGTGCCGCTGATCCTGTCGGTCGCGTTCTATGTGTATTGGGAGCGCAAGCTGATCGGCTGGATGCATGTTCGCCACGG
>JBDSGA010000051.1:0-2550 GCA_039919235.1 Thermomonas sp.
CCATGTTGCCGACGGCGTTGCCGCACGCTCGTGGCCTGATCTTTCAGGTCTGCGGATCCGGCTGTGCTACCATGACCCTGCACGTTCTCGACTTCAAGACCGGTCAGCACAAGCTGCTGTTCAATGACGCTGCCATGGGTTGGTATCTCCCGAGTGGTGACCTTTTTTATGTGCGACGCGACGGCGTAGCGCTGGTGGCACCGTTCGATCTCTCGAAACTCGAGGCCAGCGGCGCGAGCGTGCCGGTACTTCAGGGTATATCCATCAACCTGGCAGTGGCGCGCCTGGCCTGGTCCACGTCTGGGACTCTGGTGTACGGTGTCGGCACCTCAACCAGCACAATCGTCACCTTGCAGCACGGGGATCACGCAGGTGTCACGGCTCCGTTCGATCCGGTGTGGACCGGCGAATTCAATTCCTTCGCCATCTCTCCCGATGGCCGGCGGGCGGCCGTGGGCGTGAAGACGCCGGGCGCCGGACTTGACGTCTGGATCAAGCAACTCGACCGGGGGCCAGTCACCCGGCTTACCTTCAGCGGCCACGACCGCCGCCCAACGTGGTCGCCAGACGGCCGCGAAGTCGCCTTTGTGCGGGACAGCGGCAGCGGTGGCGACGTGTACGCGCGCAACGTGGACGGTGGCAGCGGCGATCGACGGCTCGTGCACATCGACAAGGCAATTCAGGAAGTCTCATGGTCGCGCGATGGCCACTGGATTCTCGTGCGTACCGAAACCGGCGCTGCGGGCAACGGCGACATCCTCGCCGTGAGCACCACCGGCGATTCTGCAGTTGTGCCGGTCGCGACCAGCGCGTTCACGGAGACAGAGCCCGCCCTCTCCCCCGACGGGAGATGGTTGGCATACGTGTCGAACGAAGGCGGAATATCCGAGATCTTTGTCCGGCCATTCCCCGCCGCAGAGGCCGGTCGGTGGCAGGTCTCCAACGGCGGCGGCGCGTCACCGGTCTGGTCCGCGAACGGCAAGGAACTGTTCTTTCTCAACGGTGTCAACCGCCTAATCGCCGCAAAAATTGCGTCGGGCCCAGCGTTTCAGGTAAGTGAGCTCAAGCCGCTGTTCGACGCGACGAAGTTCAACTATCTCGGCTACCACCAGGCCTTCGAAGTGACCAGGGACGGACGGTTCATTTTCCTTGATCTCGTTGGCTCAGCGGCAGTCGAAGTGATTCGACTGGTGCAGGTGGACAATTGGTTCGCCGATATCAAGGAGAGGCTCAAGCCATGACGATCATCGCCAGGGAGCTCGTTGGTGAAGTCACGACTCGGCTGATGCCGCTGAAGCGACGGGTTCAAACCCCGTGACTGACGCGCTCGTGCGAGAACGGACTCGCCTTTTTAACGCGACCGCGGCGCTGGAATCCTGTAGCCAAGTAATCGCGCAACTCTAGACGCAATTCTCACGACGGCCTGAGGAGGCCGCACGGAAATTATTTCATCCTCGAAACGCGTCATCACCATCGACATGTACAACATCGCCTTCGGGGTCATCCGCCTCGGCTCAACCACACCGCTGTCGACAATTCGGTGGATGGTTTCGAAATAGTCGCCAAAGCGCATCGCGGGTGAATGAGTGTTGAAAACACGCGTCCTCCTGTCATCCGCGGTGATTCTGAAGCGCCGCCTTGGCGATTCCTCGCAACATTCCGCTAAAAACAAGCTGATGCACCGGAAAGAGGGCATACCAGTAGAGCCGACCCGGTAGTCCTACAGGGTCGAAAATCGCAGTCTGCCTGATTGTCGTTGAGGGCGCGTCGCCTTCGACCTCGAACTCCAGCCAGGCGCGACCGGGCAACTTCATCTCGGCAGCAAGACGCAACAACCGATTGGGCTCGAGCGCCTCGACACGCCAGAAGTCGATTGCGTCGCCGACGTGGAGGCGCGACGGGTGGGATCTTCCTCGCCGCATGCCCACACCTCCGACGAGGATGTCAAGCCAACCCCGTACCTGCCAGAGCAAGTTCCACTTGTACCAGCCTTCGCTGCCACCAATTGACTGGATCGGCGCAAACGCCTCCGCGGCCGTAGTCGCGACGCGTATCGTACGTGAATCAACGAGCCGTGTTCCAAACTGAACCCCACCCCACGATCGTGGCTCACCAGCAGAAGAAAGCGCATCAGACCATCGCGTCGCGGCGAACTCGCGCTCCTCGCGCACGATTGCCTGTTTGATGGCATCGCGAATTCCGATCGGATGAATGTCGAACGCTTTGCTGGCAGCGTAATCGCGCACTACCGTGGGATGGGTGATGCTCTCGATCAGCTTCCGACCGACTCGCGCGTAGATTGGAGTTACCAGCCCCAGCCAGAGACTCGACAAATACGGAGTGAGCACCGGGACCGTGAGCATCCGAAGTGGCAGACCGCGCTGATGCGCATACTCTCTCATGATATCAGCGTAGCAGACCTTATCCGCCCCGCCGATTTCGTACACGCGGTATTGCGAGACCGGCAGCTGAAGCGCGGCCAACAGATACTCAAGGAGATCCTGAATCGCGATGGGCTGCGCCATCACACTGACCCATCTGGGCGTAACC
>JBDSGA010000052.1:0-3119 GCA_039919235.1 Thermomonas sp.
CCGGTGTCGTCCAGCAAGGTATCGTCCTTGCGGATCGCTTCGACATTGCGTGCGCGCTCGGCGGCTTTCATGCGCTGGCGGCGCGCCACCGGATCGGGATGGTAGACGCCTGCAATCGCGCGCTGCAGGCGGTCGCGTTCGTCCTTCGGCATTTGCGCGAGCAGCGAATGGTCTTCGGCAACCTGTTCAAGCGCCTGCGTCGCCGCGCGCAAGCGCTCAAGCAGCTGCGTGTCATCGCTGCCAACCGACAGCGCGTCGTGATCGATGTTGTTCAAAGCATTTGTCCGTAAGTTCTAAATGGGAGTGTGGCGTCAGGCGCCGCGCACGCGCAGGGTCAGGCCCTTGAGGAAATTGCGCAGCAACTGGTCGCCGCACAGGCGGAAATTCTTGTGTCCTGGCTGGCGGAACAGTGCACTCAGTTCCGGCTTTGAAATCGGGAAACCCGCATCCACGAAGACCTGGTGCATATCGACGTCCTTGAGCTCGAACGCAACCCGCAATTTCTTCAGCACCACGTTGTTGTTGACCCGCTTCTCCACCGGACGCGGCCGCAGGCGTTCATCCTTGCCCCGATAGTGCTGGACCAAGCCATCCAGGAAATGCGCCAAGACCACATCACGGCATTCAACGAAACCTTCCTCGTCTTCCTTCTTCAGGAATCCCTCCAGCTGTTCCTTGTCGATGCTGTAGCCCGGATCCGGCAGGCTGATCAACTCGATCACCTTGTTGTCGCTGAGGTCGAGCATGTAGCGGATGCTGCGCAGCACATCGTTGTTGATCATGTCGGTTTCCGTAATGGGGCGTTCTGCGCAACGGGTTGTCGCGCGCGAAAAATTTTCGAGGGTGAGCGTGTTTTGCGATCAGGCCGGCAACAGATTGGCGTAGGCGAGCACCAGCCACTTGCTGCCCACGTCGTCGAAATTCACCTGGATGCGCGCGTGGGTGCCACTGCCTTCGACATCGGTGACGACGCCGTTTCCGAAACTCGGGTGACGCACGTTTGCGCCCAAGCGGATCGCGGGCTGCTCGATCGCCGCGTGGCCGGCATTGCGCGGCGGATAGCGATTCGGCTGCATCGTGTAGCCACCACGCGCGACCTGCGGCTTCGGGCGGATCTCGCGTAGCAGTGCTTTCGGGATCTCACGCAGAAAGCGCGAGGGCATCCCGTACATGTCGCTACCGTGGATGCGCCGGGTTTCCGCGTGGCTCAGCACCAGTTGCTGCCGGGCGCGCGTAATACCGACGTAGGCCAAGCGCCGTTCCTCGGCCATGCGTCCGCTTTCTTCTGCGGACTTCGCGTTCGGAAACAGGCCTTCTTCCATGCCGGCCAGGAACACCAGCGGGAACTCCAGCCCCTTCGCGCTGTGCAGGGTCATCAACTGCACGCCATCGACGCCCGCCTGCGCCTGGCCTTCGCCGGCTTCCAGCGAGGCATAACTGAGGAAGCCGACCAGTTCGCTCATCTGCGCGTCTTCCGGGTCGTCGCTGCGGCTGAAGCGCGAAGCCACCGAGACCAGTTCGTCGAGATTATCGGTACGCGAATCCAGCTGCCCACGTGATTCGTTTTCGTAATGCACGCGCAGGCCGCTGCGCGCGAGGACGTGATCGATCTTCTCCGGCAGGGTCATGTCCGCACATTCACTGGTCAGCCCGTCGATCAATGCCATGAACGCTGCGATCGCATTGCGTGCACGGCCCGCGAGACCGTTGCCGGATACCAGCAAGGCGCTTGCCGCCCACAACGACGAGGCCTGCATCCGCGCGATGCTGCGCACTTCGTCCAGCGTGCGTCCGCCGATGCCGCGTATCGGCGTGTTGACCGCGCGCTCGAACGCTGCGTCGTCATCGCGATTGGTGACCAGCCGCAGGTACGCAAGCGTGTCCTTGATTTCGGCGCGCTCGAAGAAACGCATGCCGCCATACACGCGATACGGCATCTGCACCGCCAGCAGCGCTTCTTCGAATGCACGCGATTGCGCGTTGCTGCGATACAGGATCGCGGCATCGCCGTGGCTGCCGCCATCGCGCACCCACTGCGCAATGCGTTCGACCGCGTAACGCGCCTCGTCGATCTCGTTGTAGGCGGCGTACAGGTCGATCTGCTCGCCCTCGCCCGCATCCGTCCACAGCTGTTTGCCGAGGCGATCATCATTGTGCGAGATCACCGCATTCGCGGCGCCGAGGATATTCGCGGTGGACCGATAGTTCTGCTCCAGTTTCAGGGTGATTGCATCATCACCGTCAGCGGACTTGTAGTCGCGCAAGAAGCGCTGCACGTTCTCGACCTTGGCACCACGCCAGCCGTAGATGGCCTGGTCGTCGTCGCCGACTACGAAGACCTGTCCGGTTTGGCCCGCCAGCAGGCGTACGAACCCGTACTGGATCGCGTTGGTGTCCTGGAACTCATCGACCAGCAACTGGCCGAAGCGGTGGCGGTAATGCGCAAGTAGCGCCGGCGTGTCGCGCAGCACCTCATGCGCGCGCAGCAGCAGTTCGGCGAAATCGACCAGCCCTGATCGCTCGCAACGCAGCTGATATTCGGTATAGGCGCGCAGCATCACGCCGTTGAATTCATCGCCTTCTGGCTGGATGTGTTGCGGCCTGCGGCCTTCGTCCTTCTGCGCATTGATCCACCAGGCGATCTGCCGTGGCGGGAAACGCGCTTCGTCGATCTCGAGTTGCTTCACCACGCGCTTGACCAGCCGCAGCTGGTCGTCGCTGTCGAGCACCTGGAAACCTTCCGGCAGCTTGGCGTCCTGCCAGTGCAAGCGCAGCAAGCGATGCGCGATGCCGTGGAAGGTGCCGATCCACATGCCACGCGGTTCACCGCCCATCTGCGCCGCGATGCGCGCGCGCATTTCGCCGGCGGCCTTGTTGGTGAAGGTCACCGCAAGAATGCCGTGCATCGGCACACCTTCCACCTCGTGCAGCCAGGCGATGCGGTGGGTCAGTACGCGGGTTTTGCCAGAACCGGCACCGGCCAGCACCAGGTAATGACCGGGCGCGGCAGAAACGGCTTCGCGCTGGGCCGGGTTCAGCCCATCAAGCAGGTGGGAAACATCCATGGCGCCATTCTACCGGTGCGCGGATTCACGCAGTGCCGTGCGCGAGGGCGGCGA
>JBDSGA010000053.1:0-19162 GCA_039919235.1 Thermomonas sp.
TTGACGCGAATGTCGTGCTTGCCGCCTTCGATGCCAAGCGTCTGCATCAAGCCAACCAGGCCCATCTTGGCGGCAGCGTAATTGGCCTGGCCGAAGTTGCCGTACAGCCCACTGCATGAGGTGGTCATGACGATGCGGCCATAGTTTTGCGCACGCATTGCGTTCCACACGGCCTTGGTGCAGTTGGCGGAACCCATCAGGTGCACATCGACTACCAGCCGGAAGTCGGCAAGTTCCATTTTTGCGAATGACTTGTCACGCAGGATTCCCGCGTTATTGACAAGGATGTCGATGCGACCCCAGTCGGCCAGCACGTCATCGGCCATCGCCTGTACCGTATCGGCATCGGTCACCGAGCACTTCGCCGCGCGTGCCTCGCCACCTGCCGAGATGATCTCCGCCACCACTGCATCCGCGCCCTCGCCAAGGTCATTCACCACGACTTTCGCGCCGCGCTTCGCCAGCAAGAGCGCATGGCACCGACCAAGGCCGCCGCCCGCGCCCGTCACGATCGCCACGCGACCTGTCAGATCAATCACTCGCTTCTCCTGATTTCAAATATTCGACATCTGGCAAATGGGTCGTGGATCGTGGATCGTGCATCGATATTCACTCTAACTTGAGTGAAGCATCGCGCGTAGGCCTGTTCGCCAGCGGCTCCCAGATCATGTGCACGTCGGCCCGCGCATAGTGCGAGCCCGCGCGCGGCGCCGGGTGGTGGCGGAAGCCGCTGCGCTGGTACATCGCGATGGCTGTTGTCAGCGGACTGCTGGACTCGAGGTACAGCTCGCGCGCATCCAACGTGCGATACAGCGCCAATGCCGCATCGATCAGCAAGCGACCGACTCCAAATCCGCGCGCGTCGGGCGTCACCGCCATCTTGGTGAGCTCATAGACGCCATCGCCATCGTGTTTCAGCGCCACGGTGCCGAGCGCATGCGCATCGGCATCCACCGCGAACAGGATGTGGCCCCCATCGGCCAGGATGTAGTGCTCGGGATTACCCAGCACCTCGCGGTCGTGAGGCTCGACCACGAACCAGCGCTGCAACCATTCGAGGTTGAGGTTGGCGAAATCGGCGCGCCAGCGCGGATCGAACCCGACTACGCGAACCTCAGTCGGTGGAACGCTCATGGATCAGCCAAGTGCGCGATCACGGCCGTCGCAGCCTCGCGCTCGTTATCGTCGAATGGGGTGATGTGGAACCACTCGATAGTGCCGGCGTCCAGGCAGCGCCCATTGACGCTGAAGCCGTCCGGATGGCTGCGCGGCACATAGAAACTCTTGATCCCGCAATGCCGGCAGAATAGATGCCTGGCCACGCCGGTATTGAAGGTGTATTCGACCAGGTCCTCGGCGCCGGACACCAGGCGAAACCGCGAGGCTGGCACGATGAGATGCAAGAAGCCGCTCATCGTGCAGATCGAGCAATTGCACTCAAGAACTTCGGGTATTGCCGGTGCGTTCACTTCATAACGAACGCGGCGGCAATGGCAGCCGCCGCGATGGACAATCAATGCAGGGGAAGTTTGGGCGGCCGGATCATCCATCCGCCCATTCTAGCCAAGGCTCAGACCTACTCAGTGCTTGCCTTTGCCGTTCCCCTTGCCATGGCCTGCGTCCTTGCCATTACCGTGGGCTTCGTGCCCTTTGCCGGCGTTTCCACCGCCATGCCCCTTGCTGGCGTTGGCAGAAGGTTTGCCGTGTTGTGTTGCTTTGCCGTGGCTACCATGGCCGGCAGCTTTCTTGCCGTGGTTAGGGTAGGACCGCTTCAGGTCTGCATCCAAGGTGATAGGCCGCGACCAGCGGTCATAGGTGGGCACGAATCCTTTCTTGAGACGGTGGAATTCGGCCGAGCCCGGTTTGATGCCCAAGCGCTTGGCCAACACACCCCAACCCTGGCCGTGGTTACGCTCCCACTCGTTGGCGACGTAAGCACATGGGCGGCCGATGACTTGAGCAAGGGTACACGCGTAGTACACGTCACCCGGTGACCAGCGGCGAGTGACCAGCAGGTTGGTGACCAAGTCGCGGGGGGCACCGTGGTATCGCACCATTTCATCGATGAACGGATCGCGGTACTGGTTGCCATAGCGGTTCATGTCCGCCAGTTGCGTATCCACCCAAACGTCACCGCTGCGCGGATTCCAGTTGAGGCTCAAGGTCTGCGCGTGGGTGCTGCCGATCCCGGCAACAAGTGCGGCGGCGAGGGCGATCGGTTGTAGAAGACGACTCATGCGCATGTCTTGCTCCTGGGTACGGGACATCGCCCGCGTTGATGTGGGCTGAGTGTCCGCAGTCGCGGTTGACGCGTACGTGAATGCCGGATTGCTGGTGGGTGCTCGTTCAGCGCGTGCTGTCGAAACGCGCCGGTGCCAGCACGTCGTCTTCGATCGATACGATGTTTTGGCCATGGGCACCGCGCGCCTGCAAGACGCCATCGTCCATGCGTGCATAAACGCGCTCGCCGCCTTGGTTTGAACGCAGCCGCAGCAGCTCGCCTTGGGTGCTCCAATCACCAGTGTCTTCGAAGCGTCGTTCGTGACCCTGGCCGTAGTAGACCTCGACCATGCGATAGCGCTGCGTTTTGCCTGACTGTTCGAGCCGCAACCAGGATTCGATGCCGTCGCAGTCCACGCACTCGCGTTCGCCGCTGAATTCCATGCCGCTTGTGATATTGCTGGCGGCGGCTTGAGATGTGGTCGCTGGCGAAGCCGGCTTGCCCACGTCGCAACCCACCAGCGCAAGCAGGACACAGGCAGCGAAGAGACGGATCGAGGTCATGCGCTGATTGTGACGCAGCCAGTCCATCCGCACACAAACAAACGGCGCCACATGGGCGCCGTTCGTCGTACTGGTCAGTGCAGCGTTGCCGCCGCTTCAACCCGAATCGTGTTTATCAGTCACGATCATCGCGGTTGCGGCGATCATCACGGTCGTCACGATCATGGTGCTCATGGCGGTCGTCACGGTCATAGCGCGGATCGTAGTAGGTTGTCTTGCACTTGCCACTCTTGTTGCACTTCACGTTCCGATAATTGGCCACCGGGCGGTTCTGGTAATAGCCATAGGCATTGCCATACGGAGGGCCATTGCGATATTGCGCGCGCGGTACGCTGCGGTAATAAACGAGGCGGCCATAGCGGTCGCGCTGCGCGATCAGGCGGTCGTTGTAGCCGTAATTGCCACCTCGGTAATAGGGCTGGTTGCCCTGCATCACCACGTCGGCGACGTTAACCAGCACGCGAACCAGGTCATTGGAAGACTGGGCCTGCGCCGGCGCCGGGGTGGCGATGGCCGCAAAGCCCAAACTGGCCGCAAGCACGGTGGGGGCAAGATATCGGGACAGGCTCATGTAAGGTCTCCTTGATCGTCCGCTTCATAGCGGGCATACGTCGACCTTGCCTATGTCTCGATGAACGAATTTCGAATTTTGTCGTAAATTGGCGAATGTGTGCGTGCCCCGTTCAGGTTGCCGATGCAAGCACTCTCAACTCATCGACGGCCACGCCAAGCAAGTTGATGCTGGCAATGCTGCGCATGCGTTCGATACCCACGCCGACGTTGCCTTCGGCTTCATGAGCCCACGTCACGTGATATGGCACATGCACACCCCAGCCACCGAGTTCAAGCACGGGCGCGATGTCGGAGCGCAGCGAATTGCCGACCATCAAGAATTGCGATGGCGGCACATCAAACTCGCGCAGTACCCGCGCATAGGTCGCCGGATCCTTTTCGCTGAGGATTTCGATGCGCCCGAACAGATCCGCCAATCCGCTGTCGCGCACCTTGGCTTCTTGATGGAAAAGGTCACCCTTGGTGATCAACACCACCGGCAGCTCGCGCGCGATGGCTTGCACCGCGTCGCGCACCCCGGGCAGCACCTCCACCGGATGCCGCAACAAGTCCTTGCCGAGCTGCACGATGCGGTGGATGTCGGCCGCGCTGATCCGCGCCTGCGTGATCTCCACGGCCGCTTCCACCATTGACAACACCATGCCCTTCACGCCATAGCCGAACAGCGCGAGATTGCGCGCCTCGTAGGCATACAAGCGCTTGCCGACGTCGGTCAGGTCGACATAGTGCGCGATGAGGTGCTCGAACTGCGCCTGTGCCTCATCGAAATAATCCTGGCTGCGCCACAGGGTGTCGTCGGCATCGAAGCCGACCAGGGCGATGCCGTTGCGTTGCGATGGTTTCATTGCACAAGTGTAATTCGGGCCGATGACACACATGCGATGGACCGTTACACCGGGTTCGTCCGATACGAGGTGCAACTTATTCGGCCACCACGCATATACGAAGGACGGCCTAAGCCGCCCCTCGTGCCCCAACTCGTTATTGTTTTTGTGGGTGGTTGCGGTGGATCAACCGCCTTGCTTGGGCTGTTGCTTGGCGTTGTTCATCGCCAACCACGCCTTGTACTCGTCTTGGGTTAGCTCGCCATTCCCATCGGCATCTGCCTTGTCGAAGACCTTCGCCAGGCTCTCCATGGGTGCGGCCTCGTTGCTGCTCAGGCTGCCGTTACTGTTGGCATCAAGTTCGCTCCAACTTTTTTGCGCTGGTTTGTCCGCAGTCGCCGCCATCTGCGAATCAGCGGCAGGCGGTGCCTCTTGCTGCATCTGCTGCGCGGCTTGCGGTGGTTGCGATTTTGACTGCGCATCCTGCGCGAAGGCAGTCGGTGCGGCAATGCATGCGGCCAAGGCAAGAGACAGGATGAAGGTGTTGTTCGAATTGAGTTTCAACATGTAGGATTTTCCTCGTTCGTTTTGCGGGGGACCAAAACGTCATTCGGTTTGCAGGCGGCGATGCAGACAGGCACATCCACCGTGCAACCGACACCCTACGGATCCCGAATGAATCCCACTTTCTTCGCAGCCTGAACCGCAACGTTTACTTAACCCTTCGAGCGCATTTTCGCGCTAATGCCCTGCTCAGTACTGGGCTACTGCGCGGCGCGAAGTGGCACGTTGAGTGGCTTGAGTCCCATGGCCGCGCGGTAGCGTTCATGTAACGCCTGGACCTTCTGCACGTATTGCTGCGTTTCGGCGTACGGCGGCACGCCACCGAAGCGCGTGATTGTTCCAATCCCTGCGTTATAGGCCGCAGCCGTGAGCAAGAAGTCACCCTTGTAGCGACGCAGCAAGTCATGCAGGACACGTGCACCGGCATCGATCGATTGACCGGCCACGAACGGATCGCGCACGCCGTATTCCTGTTGCACGTCGGGCATCAGCTGCATCACACCCTGCGCGCCCTTGGGCGATACCGCCTTCGCATCGAAATCACTTTCGGCATGGGCAATCGCGCGCAGGAACGCATCGTCGATCCGTTGTGTCTTCGCTGCGGTACGGAACGCTGCCGCATGTGCATCCAGCCGGGGTTTCCCAAGCCGGCCCAATCCCGTATGCGCGGGCGAGGCAGCAGGCGTTTCGACGGTGAATCCCAGCACCTTGCGCGCGCCCGGCAATTGGCGGGTGCCATACACCAGCGTGCCATCCTGTTCGCGCTCGTACAGGGTGCCGCTGAACACCCCAAGGCTGCCCCAGAAGTTGGGCACCATCGCGGCGTTGTCGTCGATATGTTTGGCCTCGCACTTGCTGCCGGGCTCCGGTGCCGTGGACAGGCTGACCGTGCCATCGCGCATGCAGCGATAGACGGTGCGTGCGTCCACTACGCCCGGGAGGGCGATGAGCAGCAGCACGAGGGCGATGGCGGTTGGGCGTGGCATCGCGCGCAGTGTAGGACTCACGCACGGGCGGTGCCGTCGCGATGGCTTCACGCCTTGGCAGATGAAGCCTTGGTTGCTCCCGGCAAAAGGTGAATTGTTCCGGGACGGTACCAACGGGCGCGACCCGAGGCGCGTCACTTTGAGCCGACTTGCACCTGTTCACTGTCGCGTCGCCGCGCCATGCGCAACAAACCGACGTTGTAGACAAGGTAATAACCGAGCAGCAGCCCCGCGATGGCCAAGGTCAGCGGGCTGCGCTGCAAGTTGCCCAACACCGATGGATCGGATGCGGTGACGGCCGCCGCCGTGGCGCGCACTGCGAAGAAGCGATACGCCAACCGCCCCAGCATGAGTGCGGTCAGGGCAAGTCCAATGCCGGGATGCGGGGTGTACCAGTGCTTGCCGGACACGGTCTCGAAGCCGGTCATGCGCACGCCGATCCAACCCAGCAAGCCGCCCGCGGCCAAACCCAGCAACACGCCCCAACCTGCCAGCGCGGCTGCACCGCCACCGGCCAATCCGCCAAACAGCAGGAATCCGGCCACGATTGCGAGGAACAGGCTACGTCCGGCTAAACGGCCTGGGCGCAGCAGCTGACGCCCGAAGTTGCGACGTACGCGGCGATACACGACGAACGCGACCAGCGGCGCGGCCACGGCCCAGGTCATTGCGGCTGGATGCATGCTCATGTCTCCGCGCGGCTCAGGCCGGCTTGCCCATGAAATCCACCTTGCCCAAGGCCACGCCGGACTGGCGCAGGATTGCGTAGGTCGTGGTGCAATGGAAAAACAGGTTGGGCAGCACGAACTGCAGCAGGAAATCCTGCCCGCTGAAATACAGTTCTTCGGCGTTGCGCATCTTCAGCACGATCGCGCGCGCTTCGCTGCCATCGATCTGGTCGGCGGCGTATGCCTTGACGTTGTTGCATGCGAGATCGATACGCGCGTACATACCGGCGAAATCGGTTTCGTCATCGGCGATCGATTCCGGTTCGATGCCGGCAAGTCGCGCACAACCACGCATCGCCATGTCGCAGGCAATCTGCACCTGACGCACCAGCGGCAACATGTCCGCGGTCAGCCGCGCCTGTACCAGCAACGCAGGGTCGAAGCCACGCGCGGTGGCATGCGCTTCGCCAAGCTCCAACACATGCTTCAGGTTGCCAAGAGCTCGGGTGAACACGGGAACGGACGCCTGGTACATGGAAATCGTCATCGGGACACCTGCAGGAAGAGGAGCGGGATGCAAAGTCTAGTCCTGATCTAGATCGCGTCCGCAACAGACCGGCAGCCATCGCCCCGCCCCACGCGCGAATGTGGTGTGCCTTGCCGCCGCGGTTTGGATGCCCATGGCATGGATGGAGCGCAACCGGCACTGAACGCTGCCATCGATGAACGAAGCACCTGCATCCAACCACCCCTTGCACCCGTATGCCCAACGTCACCCGGCGAATGTGCTGCGTGCAGATAACAACTTCCCAACCCCCACGGAGCGCCACCATGAAACCGATCCTTCCGATTGCCATTGCCGCCGCGCTCGCCATGACTGCTTGCAGCCCCTCCGAGCCGCCAGCACCCACGCCTGCACCTGATGCAGCGGCGGCGGTGGATACCGCAATGGCCGCCGATGCAATGCCCAGCGATCCGGCCGCCACCATGCCAAGCAACCCGATGGTCGGTGGCGCTGCAATGAATGCTGCCAGCAACATCGTCACCAATGCCTCGGCCGCGCCGAACCTGACAACCTTGGTCGCTGCGGTGAAGGCGGCAGACCTGGTGGAAACGCTGCAGGGTGCAGGTCCTTTCACGGTATTCGCTCCGACCAATGACGCGTTCGCCAAGTTGCCGGAAGGTGCCGTTGAAGGTTTGCTGAAGCCGAACATGAAGGCTGCCCTCACCGGCGTGCTGACCTATCACGTCGTCGCTGGAAACCTGGATGCTGGTGCGTTGATGGAGCTGATCAAGGCGGGTAATGGCAAGACGATGCTGACCACCGTCCAGGGCGCAACCCTGACTGCAACCAGCGGCGGCATGGGCGATATCACCCTCACCGATGCCAAGGGCGGCATGGCGCATGTCACCACGGCCGACGTCCGCCAGAGCAATGGCGTGGTGCACGTGATCGACAGCGTGTTGATGCCGAAATAAGCCGCACGCTTCCGCCAGTGACGCATGACGGGCAGCTTCGGCTGCCCGTTTTCGTTATCTATCCTCGCGAAAATCAGCGACTTGTCGCGTGCTAGCGTTGGCCGCATTGGGCAACGCCAACCCCGCCAAGGAACCACCATGACCGATCCTCGAGCACACGCCTTCGATTTCCGCGCCACGGCCATGCGCCTGCTGGGGCCGATGGGAGCCGGCCTGGATGCGGTGTCGCGCCGTGTGGTGGAGCTGGCGAGCAGCCGCCAGGCGATCACCCGCAGGCCCGACCAGGTGGTGCCCGCCAGTGCGACGTTGGGTCAGCGCGCGGCAGACCAAGTCGCACGCTTCGGCGGCTCGTGGATCTTCATCGGCATCTTCATGCTGTTCCTGATCGGATGGGTGATCCTCAACACTGCCCTGCTCGGCAAGGGCGCACTCGATCCGTACCCCTACATTTTCCTGAATTTGATCCTGTCGATGCTCGCTGCCATCCAGGCGCCGATCATCATGATGAGCCAGAACCGCGCGGCTGCAACCGACCGCCTGATGGCCAACCACGATTACGCGGTGAACCTGAAAGCCGAGATCGAGATCATGGCCCTGCATGAGAAATTCGATGCCATGCGCACCGATGAACTGCATGCACAGTTGCAGCGCCAACAGGCATTGATCGAGGAATTGCTGATGTTGCAACGCAAGGCGTAACGCCGGCAGCGGTGACCACAATGTTCATGCGGTGCGCGTTGGCCGCCAGATGGAATGGCGTCAACGCCAAGGCGGTGGTGCGCTGCGGGGATCGACTCATCCGCACTAAGATGAAAGTTACAAGACGAATGAGACAACCCACCGATGCATGCTGAATACAAGGTTCCAGGCGGAAAGTTGGTGGTGGCCGACCTCGACGTGACTGGCGGCCGTATGGCCGGCGTGCGCATCAGTGGCGATTTCTTCCTCGAGCCCGATACCACGCTGGATGCCATCAATCAGGCCTTGTGCGGTTTGTCGGCAAGCAGCGATGAAGCCGCGTTGACCGCATCGGTGGAACGCGTGTTGCATGCAGGGATTCAAATGTACGGGATCACGCCCGAAGCGGTCGCCGTCGTCGTCCGCCGCGCGGTGGATGCAGGCGCAGCGTCATGATCCACGGCGACCTGATCCGCAGCGACTGGAACGATCACGACTGGCAGTTGATCCACTCAGAGGCGCAGTCACCCAACCTGCACATGGCGCTGGATGAAGTGCTGACTGAGGAGGTCTCCGCGGGCTGGCGCGCGCCCACCTTGCGTATCTGGGAATGGACCCGCCCGGCGGTGGTGATCGGTCGTTTCCAATCGCTTCGAAACGAAGTGGATGCCGATGCCGCGCGACGCCATGGGATCGAAGTCGTGCGCCGGATCAGCGGCGGTGGCGCGATGTTCATCGAACCTGGCAACACCATTACTTATTCAATCTACGCGCCGCTCTCTATGGTCGCCGGCATGTCGTTCCAGGAGGCATACGCGCACATGGACGCCTGGGTAATCCAGGCGCTCGCCGCGATGGGCATCAAGGCCTGGTATCAACCCCTGAACGACATCACCTCTGCCAGCGGCAAGATCGCCGGCGCCGCGCAAGCCCGGCGCGGCAAAGCCGTGCTGCACCACGTGACCATGGCCTACGACATCGATGCGACGAAAATGCTCGAGGTGCTGCGCATCGGCCGCGAAAAGCTGTCCGACAAAAGCACCACCAGCGCGCAGAAGCGTGTGGATCCGTTGCGTAGCCAAACCGGACTGGCACGCACGCAGGTGATCGCGAATCTGATCGACATGTTCCGCCGGCAATACGGCTTGGTCGATATCACTCTTCGGCCTGAAGAACTTGAACGTGCGGATGCGTTGGCAACCAGCAAATTCGCCAGCGATGCGTGGATCGGCGTGGTGCCGTGAGCGCGATTGGCCTACGTCAGGCCTCGTCCTGGGATTGCACGTATGCATAGGTAACGCCATCTTCGTCCACGTCCAGCACCACCGTGATAGGTCGGCAGCAAACATGGCAATCCTCGATATAGCGCTGCGAGCCAGCGCTACTATCGAGGGCAAGGCTGATGACCTCGCCGCAATAGGGGCATTCGACATCCTGCATGTCCAGCAACATCATCGTCTCCTGACCGGCTCAGCTGAGGGCTTTCTCGATATCCGCAAGCGACGAATTGGTTAATGTCTTGGCCAGCTCCCCGTGCATGCGCTGCAGGGTTTCCTTGTGCAGTTGTGGTCGCATCTGGCCCAGCGTCTGTGGATCGGCCACCAGCACCAAGTGCTCGTAGGTATTGGTCAGCGCGCCGTGGTTCAGGCGATGCGCGAGCTGCTTGGCAAAGGTCGCCTCGTCAGTCTGTCGCTCCGTTTGCTCGGGCGGTGCAGAACCAGACGGGCCCTCGTCATTGACGTTCTGCACGGTCACCACTTCCTCCTGTTGCAAGGACAACTTGTTGCTCGTGCCCACGTTGCGGAAGATCCGGGCACTTTCGCCATCGGCTACTACCACCATTGCCTGCGCAGGAATCCTGTCCATTCGTTGTCTCTCCTCACTTGGCTCATGCGGGGGTTGGGCCGCGCCGGGAAGCTGGCGTGGCTAGTGGTGTCAGCCTAGGCGTCAGCGCGTGACGCCAGCGACTACGCGCGTGCGCACAGTACGTTCATGCCGGATATCGCAACGTGCGCGTCCCGAATCCGGCTCCGGAGCACCCGCATGTCATCCCGCAACGAAAGCTGCACTGGGAACACCCTGTTCAACACAATCGGCACCGCTTCGGCCAACGTAATCGCTGCGCGCATGCTGGCGTTTTCCAACCCGGCGACCGTGCTCTCGCCGTGGCACCAGTCCGAGGCGAGGCGCATGACCTCGGAAAAGCTCGACGCTGCCAGTGAAGGCATGCGCGAGGCGAGTGTGGAACTCGCCATGCTTCCTTCACGCTTGTTGATGATCAGCGCCACGCCTTCGGCATGGACCCCAAGCGGCTGGATGAGCGCATGGGAGGACGCGGCCGGGCTCTGGGTCGGCGTTGGCAACGCCGCCTTGCAAGCTGCCAAGACCACGGTGGTCCGCAATGAAGCACGGCTCGCGCGCAAGCGCGGCTAGGTGTTCTCACTTTGCCAATGGCTGCTTTGCCGATGACTGGCTGGTCAGCGGCAGGATACGTTGTGTGAGGATTGTGTATTCCGCATCGACCACATCCTGGTTGGGGTCGTGCCCGGCATGTTCCAGCAACACCAAATCCTTTTGCGGTGCCGTCAGGCTGTCGTAATAACGCTGGGCCACGTCCGGCGTCGCCAGCAGGTCCTGCGCACCTTCGACGAAGAACATCGGGATCGCGAACACGGTGCCGAGTGCTGGCAAGTCGACTTGGGAGGCCATTCCATCGCCGTGTAGACCGACGAAATTCAGGAATGAATATTCCTCGCCGGCTTCGTAATCGGCTTGCGCCTTGGCCGTCGTGTATTCGGCTGCAGGCGTCCACCACGCGGCCGGCGCCGGGGTGGCGACCTTGGCTTCATAGGCGCGAATCACGCGGCGCACCTTGCCAAAGCTGCGCGGATCGGTCCATGGCGGTTCGCCGACGCCTTGCAGCACCGCCAGCGATGCCGGATCGTCGCTGGCGCGCACTACCGAAAGTAGCTTGGCGTAGCTGCGCGTCTGGTTCTCGCGAAAGTTGACCAACTGTGAAGTGCCCAGGTAGGCATAAAACAATTCAGGGTGGCTCTTGGCCATGTGCACGCCAAGGATCGAACCCCACGAACTGCCCCACAGGATGACCTTCTGCTTGCCGAAGCGATGGGCAAGATAGGCCGCAAGTTCGGCACCATCGTCGCTCATCTGCTTGATCGTCAAGACTGCCTCGGGTGCCGGCGGGCTGCGACCAAAGGTCATGCCTGCACCGCGCTGGTCCCACTGCACCAGCGTGAATTCCTTTGCCCACGCCCCATAGACCGCATCCGAATAGGGACTCAACGGATTGCCGGGTCCCCCGCTGATGAACAGCACGATGGGATTGGCGCAACGGTCGCCTTTCACGGTCACCCATTGCTGGATGCCGCCAATGGCAACAAATCCCTTCTCGTTGACGGGTGCATCCAGCGACGTGCAGCCGGGCGGATGGGTGGCAGTGGCGCGGCGCACATCAGGCGAGGCGGATGCGCTTGAAGCAAGGACCAACAGCAAACTGGCGATGGCAATGGCGGAGCGATTCAAGCGCACACGATTCCAATGCGAAAGCCGGTAAGGCACCGGCAGCGCATTTTGCGCGAAAGCGAGATGAATAGGGGACTGGATCGGTTGCAATCGCGTTCACGCGCGCATCGCCCGCCACGTCGGAGGATGGCCAGCTTCCATTGCGGCAGAGACATATGAGCCATCACATCCTGATTGTTGATGATCAGCAGGAACTCGCAAGCATGCTCGCGGAGTTGCTGACCGACGCCGGCTATGCCACCCGCATCGCTGCTGATGGACGTCAGGCACTGGAGGAAGTGCTGGCAAGCGCACCCGACCTGGTAGTGACGGACGTGAACATGCCCGGCATCGACGGCTTTGAGTTGGCAGCGATGCTGAAAGCGGATCCAGCGACCGCCACCATCCCCATCATCATGCTGTCCTCGCAGGACGGGCGCGGCTCACGATTGGTCGGACTGGAGAGCGGTGCCGAGGATTACCTCAGCAAACCGGTGGATGCGGCAGAATTGCTCGCCAAGATTCGCAACTTGTTGCTGCTCCACGACCGCACCGTGCATGGCGCGCAGCACTGATTACCGCGACGCCCCGGACTGACCATGGGCAGCATCGACATGTGCTACCAGGCCAGCGGCCCTGATCTTGCAGCAGTTCAAGCGATGCGCGGGCTCATGCTGCTCGACTTCGGCACCGACTGGTGCAGCCACTGCATGGCTGCATGCCCGCCGGTTGATACCTGGATCGAACACCACGATGGCATCGGTCACCTGAAGATCGAGGACGTACGTGGTCTCCCGCTGGGACGCGCATACCAGGTCAAGTTGTGGCCGATGTGCTCCAGGATCCGCCCGTAGCGCATCAGAGCACGCTGCCGACCACCTTGGTCAACAAAGCAGGAGACGCAGGACACGCATCGGCCAAACGCGCGCGGTAAGGCGCCACGTCCGGATTTTCCCACTCCGGCTGCTGCGGGCCCAGCTTGAACGCGATCGGTATCACCACCCGACAGTCAAGCGTGGCGCCATCCACCTCAGGTGCGCTCAGTTTCCATTTCATCAGTGCAGTCTTCGCCGCACGCGCCAGCGACTTCATGTCGCCGCTCAGTCGATCGGGGGCCAGCAATTCCAGGTCATACGGCTTGCCGTCAGCAGCGACGTGCATGGCATAGATTAACGTTCCGGACACGCCGTGCTTGCGCGCTTGCTGCGGATACTCAGGTGGGTCCATCGTGTCTTTATCCAACCCCGCGGCACCTGCGACCCCCTGCATCGCAGCGCTCGTGACCTTCTGGATCTTCAGCTCGAAGTCGTCAGACGACACCGCAACAACCTCCGCCACGATCTGCTGGGAAATGGGCATCGGCACAGGCTTACCCTGCCATTGACCGACTTCGTAGCGCCATTCCGCGACGCGCCTTCGCACCATGGCTTGCAAGGCAGGCGCCAGCGCGGGATCCGGCTGGATGTTGATGGGCACGCCATCTGCCCGGACATCGGCTTTGAAATGCAAACTTGCAAACGCGGGCGCCGCCGGCGGTGTCTGTGCATGCACCGGCTGGATGCACAGCACGACGGCCAACATTCCCACCCCCCAAACACTATCCTTTCGCATGCCTTCACCCCATTGCGGACGATGGGGTCAGGGTAAACTTTTGCGGTGGCGGCATGTACAAGCGACAAAAATCCGGCTCGCTGCAAAGGAAAGAAGATGCACATGGTTGATCTGCGCAGCGATACCGTGACCCAACCCACCGCCGCGATGCGTGCAGCCATGCTGGAAGCCCCAGTAGGCGATGACGTTTATGGCGAGGACCCCACGGTCAATGCGCTGCAGCAGCGGCTGGCAGACGAATTGGGATTCGATGCCGGGCTGTTCGTGCCCAGCGGCACCCAGTCCAACCTGTTGGCGTTGCTGGCACACTGCGAGCGCGGCGACGAATACCTGGTCGGCATGGATGCGCACACCTACAAGTTCGAGGGTGGCGGCGCCGCGGTGCTTGGCTCGATCCAGCCGCAGCCAATTGTGCAGGCCGACGATGGATCGCTGCCGCTCGAGCGCATTGCCGCGTCGATCAAGCCCATTGACCCGCACTTCGCGCGCACGCGATTGCTGGCGCTGGAGAACACCTGGCACGGACGCACGCTACCGCTCGACTACCTGCGCGACGCACGCGACCTGGCCCGCACGCACGGCTTGGGCCTGCATCTGGATGGCGCGCGCCTGTTCAACGCCGCGGTGGCATGCAACGTGCCAACACGTGAGATCACTCGCCATTTCGATACGGTGTCGATCTGCCTGTCGAAGGGTCTGGGTGCGCCGGTGGGTTCGGTGCTGGTGGGCTCACACGCCTTGATTGACAAGGCGCGCCGCTGGCGCAAGGTATGCGGTGGTGGCTGGCGCCAGGCCGGCATCCTCGCCGCGGCCTGCCTGCATGCATTGGACCACCATGTGGCACGACTGGCCGAGGATCACCAGCGCGCGGCGACGCTTGCCGGCCGCCTGCGCGATATCCCCGGCGTCGACCTCCTCGGGCAGCATACCAACATGGTCTTCATCAACGTGCCGGCCGAGCGCCTGCGCGCACTCGACACCCATCTGTGCGAGGCCAACATCCGCATCAGCATTGGCTACCTGCCGACGCTGCGACTGGTCACCCACCTTGACGTGGATGATGACGGCATCCAGCGCACGGTCGAGGCGTTCTCGACGTTTTTCGGCCGTTAGTCTTCCAGTGACACCAACATGCCCTTGTCCACCACCCGCGACAAGGCCGCCGCACTCCAGTTGGTCATGCGTATACAACCATTGGATTCAGTCTTGCCGATCTTGGCCGGATGCGGGGTGCCGTGGATACCGTAGTGCGGCTTGGATAACCCGATCCAGGTCGAGCCGACCGGATTGTTGGGACCGGGCGGGATTTCATCCTTCTTCGCATCCTTGGCGCTGCCGGCGATCAACTTGGGATCGAAGAACCAGATTGGATTGCGCGCAATAGCGGTGATCTTCCAGTCGCCGATCGGTAACGGGAACTGGGCACTGCCGGTGGTCACCGGATACTGCGCCAGCACCTTGCCGGCCGCATCCACCAGCTGCAGCGCCGACTTCGACTTGCTGACCACGATGTGGTCTGCCTCCGGCAAGGTGTTGCCCGCCATCACGCTGGGGACGGTCAGCACGCTGCCGGCACTGGCCAGGTCAGCGCCGGGGTTGAGCTTCTTCAACAGCGCCGGACTGGAATGGAACTTCTCGGCCAGCTTTTCCTCGACTGATTCGTAGGGCAATGCGTCCTGCTTGGCCATGGCCGCTGGCGAGGTTGGGGTCTTGTTGAAGGGCCCGGCGATATCCGCTGCAGTCAACGTATAGCTGACCAGGATGGGAGCGGCGTCGGTATTCAGTGCATTCCACGTCGCCGCATCGAGCTTCCCGCTCGCTTCGATGGCATGTGCCTGCTGGTAGGCGGCGACGGCCCGCCGCATGTTGCTGCCGGTTTCACCGTCGATCTCGCCCGGCGAGAAGAAGGCTCGATCCAGCAGGACCTGTACCCGCAGCGGCGCGTCCTTGGCCAGGTCGGCATCTGCAGGCGCGGCTTGTGACGCAGGCGCGTCATCCGCAGTCTGCGTGATTGTCGGGGCTGACGTGATGGCGTCGGCATTCACTGCAGCGGTCGGCGCGTGCACTTGCGCATCTACTGGGACGTCGGCTGGGGTACCCTCGGCGGCAGAGCCGACTTCCTCGCCTGGCGCCGAGGCATAGGGATTGAACGCTGCGACGTTCGACACCATGCCCACCTCGAGCGGACTCTGGTCACGCGGAGCGGTTTGCGTCAACGGTGGGGACGGCTCGGTCGTCACCGGCGCTGCAGCGGACGGTGCCGATGTCTTCGGATCCGCAGGCGGGGGAGTCGGGGACTGCGTGCACGCGGCCAACGCCGCGGCAAGCGCTGCCACGACGAATGGGTACGCTGGAAAATGGGCGTGGCTGCGTGAGGTCATGGCGGGTCTGCGGCGTGAGGAGGCTTGCATCTTGACTGCACCCCTTGCGCTCGCCGCGTGAATACTCCGGATAGTCTCGGCTGCGCTTTCGTGACGCGCAGTCATGCGCGAATCACGCTTCACCAGCCATAGTGCTGAAGTATGGTGCAGTGCACAAACTTACCTGCATCCACTTCCCTCATCCCGGGCCTCACATTTGAAATTCGTCACCCAATTGCTTGACCGCCTGCAATCACGATCTTCGACGCGCTTGGCGAATGGCCCACACGCCCCAAAACCGGACGTCGCAACGATCATCCACGATGCACTCACTTTGGCGGGTCTGGGCACCAATACCGCGCGCGGCGGGCAGATTGCGGGCGTCATCGACGATGCCCTCGCCCGCGCCGGCCTGCTGGGTCGCGATGGCACACCTGAAGCCATGCCCGACCAACCTCCGAGCGTCCCTGCCGGGGTGGTTCAGTCGGTCGAAGACGGCATGGCAGTGGGCAAGCCATCGCCAGGGCAGTTTTTGTCCTGCACGTTCGCAAGCGCCACAGGCACGCTCGCCTACAAGCTCTACGTGCCCGCCAGTTACGCAGTTGGTTCGAATGCTGCGGTGCCTTTGTTGGTGATGCTGCACGGCTGCACGCAAACACCCGACGACTTTGCGGCAGGCACGCGCATGAACGCATTTGCCGACCTTCATGGATTCCTGGTCGCCTATCCGGCGCAATCCGCTAACGCCAATGGCTCCAAATGCTGGAACTGGTTCCGTCCCCAGGACCAGGCGCGCGGTGGCGGTGAGCCCGCGCTGATCGCCGGCATGACCGCTCAAGTCGGCGCGGACTATCGCGTGGATCCGGCGCGCATTTACGTGGCGGGCTTGTCGGCAGGCGCCGCCATGGCAGTGGTGCTCGGACAGACCTATCCGGATGTATTCGCTGCAGTGGGCGCCCACTCCGGGCTGCCTTACCGCGCCGCGAGCGATGTGGGGTCGGCGTTCGCGGCGATGCGTGGCGGCGCAACCCGCTCACCCCGCGCAGGACTGCCAGGCTCCGGCACCGTCATCCCCACGATTGTGTTTCATGGGGATCTCGATAACACCGTGGCCGTTGCCAACGGCGATGCGATCGTGGCTGAGCAGACACGTTTCACGGGGGACTCAAGGCCAGCATCGACACGCGATAGCGGCACCGCGCCGGGCGGCCGACGTTACCAGCGCAACACCTTCGTGGACGCGGCGGGTCGGCTCGTGGTGGAAGACTGGCGGGTGCATGGCGGTGGCCACGCCTGGATGGGCGGCAGCGCAAGTGGCAGTTACACGGATCCGCAAGGGCCGGACGCGTCCGCCGAGATGGTGCGGTTCTTCTTGCAGCACGCCCACTGAAGCATCAAAAGACTACTTGGCACGATGCGATAGGCATCGTGAAACGCTAGATAACTGCGGACTGACTGACTGAATGGTTTTGAGTCCGCCCGCACGCACGCGGCGCCGCTGAGGCATACAGTTGTTCACCCAACGGAGACCATGCCATGCAACGTACACCCGCCATCCTCGCTGCCTTGCTCCTGTCCACGGTCATGCTTGCACCGACCGTTGAAGCACGCACCCAATGCCACAATGAAACCGTCTATCGCACTCGCGAGCTAAAGGATCCCCACCGCGTCACCGGCACCGTGATTGGCGCCGTTGCCGGCGGTCTGATTGGCAACCAGATCGGCGGTGGCAGGGGTAAGGATCTCGCCACCATTGGCGGTGCAGTCGCCGGCGGCGTGGCGGGTCACAAGATCCAGCGCCATCGCCAAGAGCGTTACAAGACGGTGATCCGCGTCTGCAAGTGATCTTCGACGGGGCCTGAAACCTGCCCGGATAGAGTTGTAGAAAGAACCGGGACTTCCGGTTCTCTCTTTGTGATCGTGTGGCTGAGGCACCTCAGCCGATGGCGGCCCCTGGCGCACTACTTTCCCATCGCTTTTTTCGGAACGATCCCTGGCCGCTCCCGCCTCCTGGGGACGTTTCCTGCTCTACGGCGATCACCGCCACAGGAGCGATTGCACATGTCCATTCGTCCCCGCCGCACAGCGGATCGCCCGCTATATCGTTGGGCACCGTTGGGTGCTTTCGCGATCGTCTTCGCCGGATTTGCCAGGACCTTTTACCTCAAGGAGGTATTCGGGACGCCGCCCCTGTCCGGCCTGCTCATGCTGCATGGCGTGCTGATGACGGCATGGTTCGTCCTGTTCATTGTGCAGACGCGCCTGGTCACCGCCGGGCGCACCGACCTGCATCGGCGCTTGGGAGTAGGCGGCGCCCTGTTGGCGTTGACGATCCTGATCGTTGGTCCAATGGTGGCCATCACCGCCACCAAACTGGGCCATTCACCCGGCCCGCCACCGCTCGTGTTCCTGGTGGTGCCGCTGGCGGACATGGTCGTGTTTGCGTTGCTGGTCGGCTCCGGGCTGGCGTTCAGGCATCGCAGCGACGTTCACAAGCGGCTGATGCTGTTGTCTTGCGTGGGCCTGCTGACGGCCGCTATCGCCCGGATACCCGTGGATGCCTGGCACAGGGCCGGAATCGTGGCCTACTTCAGCACGACAATCTTGCTGGTGCTCGCCTGCGTCGCGTACGACACCCTCAAGCATCGCAAGCTGCACCCGGCATTCGCCTGGGGCGCCACCCTCATCATCGTGTCCTGGCCGCTCCGCTTGGCGTTGACCACCACGGCCATCTGGATGGCGTTCGCCACATGGGTAACAGGCTGATCACGGCGAACTGCTCCTGATGCCGCTTTGCGTACCTCCCATTCACGCATGCGCCCGAAAGTAGGGTAAAGTGCTTGCACTGTTCAAAGCGGGATCACGGTACATCGTGGCTCCGATGCGTAAAGATCACCAGGTTTCAAGGTCGGAAACGGCCTGTCCAGACGATCCGCTCCATCGCTCGCGTTACCCCTTGCTCGATACAGTCTCGGCACCGCTTTTTGGCGGGGTCGTGTTCCCTCAACTGTTCCAAGGAGTAACAACATGTCTGATCGTCAAACCGGTACCGTCAAGTGGTTCAACGACGCCAAGGGCTTCGGCTTCATCACCCCGCAGAGCGGCGACGACCT
>JBDSGA010000054.1:0-2526 GCA_039919235.1 Thermomonas sp.
ATCAGGCCGGTTTCGTGACGCTTCTTGTTCTTCGCGCCCAGCGTGGCGATGTAGCGGTAGCAGGCGTGGTCGGCTGCGATGACCGCGCTGCGGATATTCCACGCAGCGTCGCGGCCCTTGACCTCGATGTCGCCCAAGGTGAACAGCGCCGATGTCACTGCGCCAGTCTTCAGCGTGCGCGCGGCATCGCCAACCGCTTTCAGGTATTGCGGCACGCCGAACTTGCCAGTCTCACCAAGGCCAATCACCAGTACGCGCGGCGCGGTCACGCCGGCGAGGTCATGCAGCAACGCAGTCTTACCGGTCTTGCCGACGACATCGCCGCGTGCGATCAGTGCCTTGAGGCGGCCCGCGCTGGCGGTATCGATGGCGATTCCAGCGGGGGTCAGGCTGCCATCGGCGAAGGTGCCGACGATCACGCAGTCGACATCGGCGAAGGCGGGCGCGGTTTGGTTCAGGTTGAATTCGAGGCTCATGTATGAAGGTTCCGGGGGAGGAAGGGGGTTCGCAGGATCCCTGCGCGGCAGTCCAATGGACCGCCTCACCGGCAAGGGTTGTGGCAGTGCTTACAATGCGCAGCCGCGTGCAGACGCGGCCAGCAGCAATCGTATCGTTGCAGAACGAACCCCCAAGTCTAAAGCAAGTTCTTATTTGAGCAGGGCCTGATGCCGAAGTTGGACCGCTACCTGAGCAGTGAGATCGCCCGTTCCGTGCTGGCGGCGCTGGTGGTGTTGTCCATCGTCAGCCTGGGTGGCCTGCTCGCCGACTTGTTGGGCGAAATGGCAGGCGGCAAGGTGCCGCCGACCTTGTTGTTGTCGCAGCTGGGCCTGCGCCTGATCCGTTACCTGCCGATGATCCTGCCGCTGGCCTTGCTGCTGGGCTACATGATGGCGTTGGGGCGGATGTACCGTGATTCTGAAATGTATGTGTTGGCTGCCGTGGGCGTCGGGCCAGGGCGGTTGTTGCGGCCGGTGCTGCTGGTGGCCGTGCCGGCGATTGCCCTGATTGCCCTGAGTTCGATTTGGCTGGGTCCGTGGGCTGATGGCAAGGCCCGGAACATGGTCGCCGAGGTCAACAAGAACTTGCTGGTGGCCGGTTTGGAGCCAGGTCGGTTCACCGTGATGCCCAATGGCGGGGTGGCGTACACCGGCACCATGTCCCGCGACGGCACCAAACTGTCGCGGGTGTTCGTCTACCGCGAGCGTGGCGAGCGCATGGACGTCGCCACGGCGCGCAGCGGCGAGTTGTATCGCGATGAAGGCGCCCGCGTGCTGGCATTGAAGGACGGTTTCCGGGTAGAGGGACCACTGGTGGGCAAGGGCCTTGATTACCGGTTGATGCGCTATGCGCGCAATGAATTGCAGTTGCCTGGCTCCGATGACACGCGCCCGAGCGATGACCCTTCGTTCAAGCCGTTTTCACAGTTGCTTGGCGACCCGAAACCGGCGGCGGTCGCCCAGATGCATTGGCGAATCGCGCCGCCGTTGCTCGCGCTTGCCTTTATCTTGCTGGCCGTACCGTTGTCGCGCAGTTCGCCGCGGCAGGCGCGCTATGGGTCGATGCTGCTGGCGTTCCTGGCCTATCTGGTAGGCGTATTCGTGATGATCTTGGGGACCCAATGGTTGGCAGACGGCACCTTGCCGCCAGCGGCTGGCCTGTGGTGGATGCTATTGCCGATGCTTGCACTGGGCGCCTGGCTCTACCTGCGTGACGGACGCATAGCCAAGCCGTGGTGGCGACGATGAGCCTGCGCCCGAAATTGCACGACTACTACATCGCACGCATCGTTTTAGTCAGCGTGTTGGGGACGTGGGGCGTCCTGTTGGGTCTGGACGTGGTGCTGGCGTTCGCAGGCGAGTTCGGCAATGTCGGCAAGGGCAGCTACACCATCAACCATGCCATCGGGATCATCGCGCTGACCACACCGGGGCGCGCCTATACCTTGTTCCCCACTGCCGCGGTGATTGGGGCGCTATTGGGGCTGGGCCAGTTGGCCGCTTCGTCGGAGTTGACCGCCCTGCGTGCGTTGGGCCTGTCGCGCCGGCGCTTGGGTGCATCGGTGGCGTTCGCGCTTGCGCTGTTGACCTTGCTGATGGTGGTGAACGGCGAAACCTTGGCGCCATGGGGGGAGGAGCGCGGTCAGTCGATCAAGAGCCTGCGCAACAAAGACATGGTGGTGTCCCAATACAGTGGTCTGTGGGCGCGCGAGGGCGAGATGTTCCTGAATGCCCGTACCGGTGAGCAGAAATTTCGAGGTCGCGACCATTGGCTGGAATTGCGCGGCGTACGCCTGTTCCAGTTCGAGGACGATGGCCGCTTGCAGTCGATCGCCAATGTGGAAGTCGCCGAGCACCGCCCGGGTGGCTGGCTCTTGCGCAATGTGGAACGCACCACGTTCGGCCCCAAGTCGGTCACACGCAGCAAGGTTGCCGAGGAGCACTGGGACTCCACCCTGGATGAAGCTGCATTGGCTGCCAGCGTGACCAGTCCTTACAACATGGGTAGCCGGGAATTGCGTCACAGCAT
>JBDSGA010000055.1:0-6892 GCA_039919235.1 Thermomonas sp.
GCGACTATGACGCCATCGTGCTGGCCTGCGCTGGCTTGCAACGGCTCGGTTTCGACGCACGCATCCGCGCACGACTGGACGCACCAGACTGGTTGCCAGCACCGGCGCAGGGCGCGATCACGATCGAATGTCGCGACGATGATGCGTCGCTCGCAGCCTTTTTTGCCGCACTTGACGATACGAACACCCGTACCTGCGTGGAAGCCGAGCGCGCGATGAACCGCGCCCTGCATGGCAGCTGCCATGTGCCGGTTGCCGGCTTCGCACGACGTGATGGCGAAACCCTGTCGCTGGCCGGATTAGTGGGCTCGGCCAGCAGTGGCGCAATCGTGCGCGCGGACGCTACTGGACCCGTGGATGCAGCGGACGCACTTGGCATCCGCGTTGCGGAGATGTTGCTGGCGCAGGGTGCACGCGAGCTGATCGACGCCGCACTGTAGGAGCGCCGTTCACGGCGCGATTTCAGGGCGCGCCCTAGTAGTAGAGCGTGACCATGTGTCTGGCTTGCGCGAAGAACAGCCAGCGTTCGACGAACGCACCCGTAATGGCGCTGGCCGTGGCCAGTAGTGACAGCATCGCGGTACCGGCATCCACGGACAGCAACAGCGGTACCAGCAGAATCATGGGCAAGATCGCAAACAGGACCACCGCGAGCATCCGCAGGGTGAGCGCATGTTTGCGAGCGACCACGAAGGCCATCTCGCGGGTGATGTAGTTGGCTTCGGTATGCGGTCGCTCGAACACGGTGGCGGTGCGCTGCGGCAGGCCGATGGCATCGCCGCGCTGTTGCGACAGTGGCGTGTGATCGATTGACCGCCAATAAGCCAGTTTCAAGATGAGCAGCGCCACGGCGATCAGGATCAACAACCACGGCAGCGCGCCATCCAGACCGGACGCATCCGGTACGGTGGACAGCAGCATCAGCAGGCCACCGGTCAGCAGGGCGAACAAGAGATAACCGGGCAACACCAGTGCGTGACGCCACGCCGGGATGGATTTAAGCGAGGCGTAGATCATCGCCGTGGATGCGACCGTCGCCAGGCTGAGCAGTGCCAGCAGGCCACCCACCAAGCGAATGAGCGGCACGATCTTGTCATTCGTGCCTTCGCGCAGCAGCAGGATCAATACGAACGCGGGTACGAAACTGGCGACCGCCAGTACGCCCTCACGCGACAACCACGAGGTGCGCCATTGCGAGAACGCCCGCCATGCCCGCATCGGTTTGCCGAGGTGCCAGAACGAGGCCAGCAAGCCAACCGCCCCCGCAACGCCGGCAACGATCAACAGCACGATCCAGCCCAGCGCCTGCAATCCGATCGGCGCAGTGCCCAGCGCAATGCGCAATCCCAGCCAAGCCCATAGGCCGAAACCTGCGCCGGACAGCGTCGTGAAGAAGATGACCGAGAACGCGGGGTTCATTCGACAGAGCCTGCTATCACTCGATCACCACGGCAGTGCCGGTGGCCGACACCATCAGCATCGAACCACCGTCCTGGATCTGGATGGTCTCGTAGTCCAGGTCGACCCCGACCACCGCATTTCCTCCGCGTTCAATCGCTGATTCCAGCATGTCCTCGATCGCCTCGGTCTTGGCCGAGCGCAGGACTTTTTCGTAGGCGCCCGAACGGCCGCCGATCATGTCGCGCAGGCCGGCAAACATGTCGCGAAACATGTTCGCGCCCAGGATCGCGTCGCCGCTGACCAGCCCGCAATACTTGATGATGCGGCGGCCTTCAAAGGTATTGGTGGTGGTGATCGGGATGTCAGGCTTGGCCATGGGATGTCCTTCAGCGGTTGAGGATGCGGTTCAACCAGCGCTGCGTGAGCGAACTGGCATTGATTTCGGGTTCGTTCGTATCGGGTTCGTCGCTTCCGTTGCGGCGCGGACGCGGTGGCAGATAGCGATTGACGGGCGCATAGCCAAGTTCCGGCATCAGCGCCACGCCACCACGATCGAGCACGAGTTTGGAAATGTCTGAATCCGGATCGCCAAGATCGCCGAAATGCCTGGCCTTGGTCGGGCAGGCTTGCACGCACGCAGGCTGGCGATCGACTTCATCCAGGTTCTCGTTGTAGATGCGGTCCACGCACAGCGTGCATTTCTTCATCACGCCTTCGACCTCGCTGAACTCGCGCGCGCCATACGGGCAGGCCCACGAACACAGTTTGCAGCCGATGCATTTGTCTTCATCAACCAGCACGATGCCGTCTTCGGCGCGCTTGTAACTGGCGCCGGTCGGGCACACGGTGACGCAGGCCGGCGTTTCGCAATGCAGGCAGCTGCGCGGGAAGTGCAGCGTCTGTGCGGGCTGCTGAGTCGCCGCATCCGCTTGCAGTTCATAGCTGTGCACGCGGTTGAACCACACGCCTTGTGGATCCTTGGCGTAGGGACGCTCATCGGTCAGCGGGCCGGCAATACCGCCGGCATTCCATTCCTTGCAGCTGGTCGCGCAGGCATGGCAACCCACGCAGGTGTCCAGGTCGATCACCAGGCCCAGCTTTATCTTCGACGGCGGCGGCAGCATGGTCATCGCGAATTTTTCCTGCGGAATCCTGCACCGTAGCGCAGTGGTGCTTCGCTGGCCTCGGACTGACCTACCGCAGGGAGTTGCGGCTTGCTCTCGACATCGTCCGATTGCAGTGCGGCCTTGCGGATCGATACGCGCAAATCAAACCACGCCGCCTGCCCGGTGACCGGATCGGCGTTGGCGTAGTCGCCTTTCGGCGTGATGTCGGAAATCAAATGATTGAGCAGGAAACTCTTGCGTGATTCCGGTGCATCTTTTGCCAGCTTCCACGCACCTTTGCGCTTGCCGATCGCGTTCCAGGTCCACACCGTATCCGGTTGCACATTGGATGCGAATTTAGCTTGCGCAGTGATCGTGCCGTGGTGCGATGACACGTCGATCCAGTCTTCGTCGGCAATGCTGTGCGCGGTGCCGGTGTCCGGATGCAGGTAGAGGTAATTGCGCGCGGTAATCTGTCGCAGCCAGGCATTTTGCGAGCCCCAAGCGTGGTACATGAACATGGGTCGCTGGGTGACGGCATTGAGTGGAAATCTCTCGCTTGAGATCTGCGCGCCTTCGAACGGCTCGTACCAGATCGGTAGCGGATCGAAGTACGTCGCCACGCGTTCGCGATGTTCCGGTGGCGGCTGCACTGCGCCATGGCCCTGCGCGGCGAGACGGAATTTCTGCAGGGTTTCCGAATACAGCTGCAGCACGATCGGCGCGTCGGAGGGCACGAAGCCGAAACCTTGTGCCCAGCGCAGGTAGTCACGGTTGGCCATCTTGAAATAGCGCGCGGACGCCGGAATCTCTTCGCGCCAGAAGCTGCCGTTGTCGATGTAGCGCTGCAGTTGCTCGGGATTTGGTGCGCCCTTGCCATGCTGGCCGCCATCGGTGCCACGCCAGCCCGCCAGCAGGCCGACGCCGGGTGAGCGTTCATGGCGAATGATGTAGTCCGCGTAGTCGCGATATTTCGCCGATCCGTCCTCGTTGATCAAGCCAGGTAATCCGAGCCGCACGCCAAGGTCGATCAGCACTGACTGGAATCCGCGCACGTCGCGCGGCTTGCCTTCGACATCCTGCGTTTCCGGCGCCAGCACCGGGTGACGGATGCCATCGGCCACGCCATCGGCATCGGATATCGGGCGGTCGAGCAGGCTGACGGCATCGAAACGTTCGAGATACGTAGTGTCCGGCAGCACCAGGTCAGCGTAAGCGACCATTTCGCTGGAATACGCATCGGAATAGATGATGCGCGGGATTTTGTACTCGCCGGATTCGTCCTTGTCGGTCAGCCAGCCGATGGTCTCGCCGGTGTTCATCGCCGAATTCCAGCTCATGTTGGCCATGAACATCATCAGCGTGTCGATCTTGTGTGGGTTTTCTGAATCAGAGCTGGCTGCATGCGCGTTGCGGATGACGGTGTGCATCATCCCGTGCGCGGCCAGCGGGTAGGCCCAAGAAAAAGCATGGTCGATGCGGCGTGGTTGACCGTTTGCATCTACTAAAAGATCTTCGGGTCCGTGAATGAAGCCGAGCGGCCCGGCATCCAGGGTTCCATCCGGCTTGCGGGTCTTGCCTGGACGATTGGCGGGCGGAATGGGCTTCGGGAACGGTGGCTGGTAACGGAACGAGCCTGGCGCATCCACCGCGCCGAGCAACAATTGCAACATATGCAGCGCACGACACGTATGGAACCCATTGCTGTGCGCGCTGATGCCGCGCATCGCGTGCATCGAGACGGGTCGCCCGACCATTTCCTTGTGTTCGCGGCCCCAGCTGTCAGTCCATGGAATTGGCAGGATGAGGTTGGAATCGAATGCCGCCTCGGCCAGTTCGCGCGCGATGCGGCGGATATCGTTGGCGGGAATACCACAGCGTTCGGCTACGGCATCGGGCGCGTATTGCGTGTCGAGGTAGCGATCAACGATCAGCTGGAACACTGGCACCGCGACGCGGCCATCGGCCAAGGTGTATTCGCCGACGACGGCAGGTGAGAGGTCGATGGCGTTGGCATCGACGGCAATGTTCTTTTCAGCGTCCCAGCACAGCGCATTGCCATTCGCATCGCGCGCGAACAGGCCATCGTCGGCGCCACCGGGATTGCGAATCACCAGCCAGTGCGCATTCGCGTAGCGCACCAGATAGTCGAGGTCGATCCGGTCGGCCTTGAGCAGTTCATGCACCAGCGCGAACGCGAACAAGCCATCTGTGCCCGGGCGAATTCCGATCCATTCGTCAGCAATCGCGCCGTAGCCGCTGCGCACCGGATTGACCGCGACGATCTTGGCGCCGCTGGCCTTGAGTCTGCTCAGGCCCAGCTTGATCGGATTGGAATCGTGGTCTTCGGCCACGCCCCACAGCATGAGGTAGCGGGTGTGTTCCCAATCTGGCTCGCCGAATTCCCAGAAGCTGCCGCCAACCGAATACAAACCTCCGGCCGCCATGTTCACCGAGCAGAACCCGCCATGCGCGGCATAGTTGATGGTGCCGAATTGCTGCGCCCACCAACCTGTCAATGCCTGCGACTGGTCGCGGCCAGTGAAGAATGCCAGCTCATCCGGATTGCGTTCGCGGATCGGCGCCAGCCATGAGGTCGCGATCTCGAGCGCCTCGTCCCATTCGATTTCGCGGAACTCGCCCTTGCCGCGATCGCCCACCCGCAGCAGCGGTTTCGACAGCCGCGCCGGGCTGTAGTGCTGCATGATCCCGGCCGCGCCCTTCGCGCACAGCACTCCCTGGTTGACCGGATGGTCGCGGTTGCCCTGGATGTAGCGGATGGTTTTTCCGTGGGACCCGCCATCGGCCAGCCACACCTTGATGCCGCAGCGACAGGCGCACATGTAGCACGTCGTGGACTTGACCTCGTCGCCGGGCGAGGGCGACAGGTTCAGCGTGGGCTCTTTGGGGGCGGACTTCTTGAAAGCGTCGTTGGCCATGCCCCATTGTGCCGTGCCAGTGTGGCGAAGCGCCATTTGCGAGCGTCGATCCTCAGCGTGGGATCGTTGATGGGGGAATCGCGCATCGTCATGGTGACAGGGACGCCATAGCGGTCGGTATTCCCGTGCACTTGAAGCGGCGTGCGATCGGCGGCGATCCACAATCGCGGAAAAATCGCGACATAATCGGGACATGGTCGATTTTCCTGGCGACATCGCGCTGCGTGGTGGCATCTTCCTTGGCGTGCTGGCGACGCTGCTGGTGATGGAAGTGCTGCTGCGTGGCCCCAACCCGCCACCCGCGCGTGGCCGACGCTGGCCGGCGAATGTTGGCCTGGTCCTGATCGACACCGTGCTGGCGCGGTTGCTGCTGCCCGCGGGCGCGGTGGGCGCGGCGCTATGGGCGCAGGCGCGCGGTTTCGGGCTGCTGAACCAGGTCGCCTGGCCCGATTGGCTGGAATTCGGCATCGCGCTGGTCCTGCTGGACTTGGCGATCTACTGGCAGCATCGGTTGCTGCACGCATGGCCGATGCTGTGGCGGCTGCATCGCGTGCACCACACCGACGTGACCCTGGATGCGACCTCGGCGCTACGCTTTCATCCGCTGGAAATCCTGTTGTCGCTGGCGATCAAGCTCGTGCTCGCGGCACTGCTCGGTGTCTCGCCCATGGCGGTCATGGTGTTCGAGGTGCTGTTGTCGAGCTTCGCCCTGGTGACCCACGCCAACCTCGCGCTGCCGCCATGGCTGGATCGGCCTGTGCGCGCGTTGCTGGTGACGCCGAACATGCACCGCATCCATCACTCCACGGACGGCGAGGAGCAGCGCCGCAACTTCGGTTTCAACCTGAGCGTGTGGGATCACGTGTTCGGCAGCTACGCAGCGCATACGCGCATCCAGCCGCAGGATTTCGGCGTGTCGGGGGTCGGTGTTGACGCGGCCACGCGTTTCGTCGCGCTGCTGCGCGAGCCATTCGTGCGTCGCTAGCGCAGCTTGGTACGCAACCATTCCGCCAAGCGATGTTGCTCGGTTAATGGTTGCTCCAGAGCATCCAGGTCGCGCAGGAGCGGCGGCAGGTCATTCGCGACATCGACATCACGCAGGCTGCGCAGCCGCGTCATCTTCGCATCGCCCAATGCCGCGGAAAAGCGTGTGGCCGTGTCCGCCTGCGACCAGGGCGTGGAAGACCATGTCGCCGGCGGGACGTTGCCGCGCGTGGCGAACAGCCAGAAACCACCGTCCTCGCTCGGGCCCAGCACATGCTGGCTTTCCTGCAGGCCATCGATGGCAAAGGCAATGTCGGAGGCGGTGATCTGCGGCATATCGGCGCCGAGCAGCAGGGCCGCGTCGAAGCGCGCAAGCAGGAACTCGGTGACGTGGCGCATGCGTGCACCGAGGTCGCCTTCGCCTTGCTCGATGCGGGACAGCGATGCCCACGCCGGATCGTC
>JBDSGA010000056.1:0-5437 GCA_039919235.1 Thermomonas sp.
ACGCCGGGCGCGCGTTCATGGCGAACGATGTAGTCGGCATAGTCGCTGTATTTCGCCGAACCATCCTCGTTCACCAGTCCCGGCAATCCGAGCCGCGCGCCAAGATCGATCAGCACCGACTGGAACCCGCGCACGTCGCGTGGCTTGCCTTCGACATCCTGCGTTTCCGGCGCCAGCACCGGATGCCGGATCGCATCGGCGGCGCCGTCGGCATCGGAGATCGGGCGGTCGAGCAGGCTCACCGCATCAAAGCGCTCCAGGTAGGTCGTGTCCGGCAGCACCAGGTCAGCGTAGGCGACCATCTCGCTGGAATACGCATCGGAGTAGATGATGTGCGGGATCTTGTATTCGCCGGCCTCGTCCTTGTCGGTCAGCCAGCCGATGGTCTCGCCGGTATTCATCGCCGAGTTCCAGCTCATGTTGGCCATGAACATCAGCAGGGTGTCGATCTTGTACGGATTGCCGGCATGCGCGTTGCGGATCACGGTATGCATCATCCCGTGCGCGGCCAATGGATACGCCCAAGAGAACGCATGGTCGATGCGGCGCGGCTGGCCGTTCGCATCGACGACAAGATCTTCGGGTCCGTGCACGAAGCCCAGTGGCGGCGCGTCCAGCAGGCCAGCGGCGTTACGCGCCTTGCCGGGGCGGTTCGCCGGTGGGACGGGCTTCGGGAATGGCGGCTGGTAGCGGAAGCTGCCCGGCGCATCGACCGCGCCCAGCAGCAGTTGCAGCAGGTGCAGCGCACGGCACGTGTGGAAACCGTTACTGTGCGCGCTGATGCCGCGCATCGCATGCATCGACACCGGCCGGCCCACCATCTCTTTGTGCTCGCGACCCCAACTATCGGTCCACGCGATCGGCAGACTGAGGTTGGAATCGAACGCTGCTTCGGCCAGCTCGCGCGCGATGCGGCGAATGGTGTCGGCGGGAATGCCGCAGCGTTCGCTTACGGCGTCCGGCGCGTATTGCGAGTCGAGATAGCGATCGGCGATCAGCTGAAATACCGGCACCGCGATGCGTCCGTCTGCCAAGGTGTATTCGCCGACCACCGCGGGCGAGATGTCGATGGCATTCGCACGTGCGAAACCACCCTCACCCGCGCCTTCGGCGCGGTCTCTCCCGTCGGTGGGAGAGGCGAAAGCCGGCTGTTCTCCCTCTCCAGCTGGCGGGAGAGGGCTGGGGTGAGAGCCGGGAGTGACAGCACACAGCGCTTCGCCATCCGCGTCGCGCGCAAACAGGCCATCGTCAGCGCCGCCAGGATTGCGGATCACCAGCCAGTGCGCGTTGGCATAGCGCACCAGGTAGTCGAGGTCGACGCGGTCGGCTTTCAGCAGCTCGTGCACCAGCGCAAACGCGAACAGGCCGTCGGTGCCAGGGCGAATCCCAATCCATTCGTCTGCAATCGCGCCGTAGCCGCTACGCACCGGATTGACTGCAACGATCTTGGCGCCGCTGGCCTTGAGTTTGGCCAGGCCCAACTTGATCGGGTTGGAGTCGTGGTCTTCGGCCACGCCCCACAGCATCAGGTAGCGGCTGTGCTCCCAGTCGGGTTCGCCGAATTCC
The DNA here is from genome assembly GCA_039919235.1 of Thermomonas sp. Classification (GTDB taxonomy): domain Bacteria; phylum Pseudomonadota; class Gammaproteobacteria; order Xanthomonadales; family Xanthomonadaceae; genus Thermomonas. The sequence goes on from JBDSGA010000056.1 coordinate 1,567, forward strand.
CAGAAGCTGCCGCCGACCGAATACAGGCCGCCGGCGGCCATGTTCACCGAGCAGAAGCCGCCATGAGCGGCGTAATTTATCGTGCCAAACTGCTGCGCCCACCAGCCGGTCAGCGCCTGCGATTGGTCGCGTCCGGTGAAGAACGCCAGCTCATCCGGATTGCGCTCACGGATCGGCGCCAGCCACGAGGTCGCGATGTCGAGCGCCTCGTCCCATTCGATTTCGCGGAACTCGCCCTTGCCGCGTTCGCCGACCCGCAACAAAGGTTTCGACAAACGTGCCGGGCTGTAGTGCTGCATGATCCCGGCTGCGCCCTTGGCGCACAGCACGCCCTGGTTCACAGGATGGTCGCGGTTGCCCTGGATGTAACGTACCTTGCCGTCTGCCAGCCACACCTTGATGCCGCATCGGCAGGCGCACATGTAGCACGTGGTGCTTTTGACCTCATCGCCGGGCGAGGGCGACAGGTTGAGGTTGGGCTCTTTGAAAGCATCGTTGGCCATTGCCCATTGTGCCGCGTCCGCGGCTCCGGGCGAAGCGTTCTAGGGAGCTTCGACGCTCAGCGACGGATCATTGATGCGGGAATAGCGCAGCGTGGTGGTCATCGGGGCGCCCTTGATGTCGGTGGTCATGCGCATCTGCAGTGGCATACCATCAGCGCCAATCCACAGGATGGAATCAGTGGGATTAGGGACGGTGTAATGCACCCCGTACTTCTGCGCACTGATGCCGTCGACAGCTTCACTGCCCATGCCTTCAGCCGTCATGCTGGCCTCGGCTTGCCTGAAATTGCCGGGGTCTCGCCACTTCGTGGTCATGTCCTTGGGCATCGGCACTTTCATGCTGCGGCCATGCATTGACATGGTCATGGTGTCGCCGATGATGTATTGGGTGCCCATGTCGGCCATTTCCATGCGGAAGCGGTCCGGTGCCACGAAGTCGACTTCGTTGTTCATCAGGCCTTTCGGCCCGCCACTCATCTGCATGCTGACGTGATAGCTGGTGGCGTCCATTATTTTGTGCATCGAGGCGATCACGGCCTCGCGTGGACTGGTGATCGGGTTGATTGCGTCGACTGCGGCCGCCACGCGCTCGCTGGTGCTGGCTTTGGTTGCCGCATCCATCGATGGCGGTGCGGCAGCGTCGGTTGCGACGGGTGTAGAGGGCTTGCAGGCGACCAGTCCCAACAGCAGGGCAAGGCTAAGCAGGGACATCGAAGGCAGGGTGCGCGGCTGGGTCATGGTCTTGGTGGCCTGTTGGTCATGTTCGTTGGTTGTTCAAACGCAAATCCAGTTCGATCAAGGCCACAACCCCCTTACATGCACATGCAGACATAATCAACACATGGTCGGTTTCCCTGGCGACATCGCGCTTCGCGGCGGCATCTTCCTTGGCGTGCTGGTTACGCTGCTGGTGCTGGAAGCATGCCTGCGTGGCCCCAATCCGCCAGCCATGCGCAGTCAGCGCTGGCCGGCGAATGTCGGCCTGGTTCTGCTCGACACCGTGTTGGTACGGATTCTGTTACCCGCTGGCGCGGTAGGCGCGGCAGCATGGGCGCAGGCGCAGGGATTTGGGCTGCTGAATCTGTTCGCGTGGCCTGCATGGCTGGAGTTCGGCATCGCGCTGGTACTGCTGGATCTGGCGATCTACTGGCAGCATCGGCTGCTGCATGCATGGCCGCTGCTGTGGCGGTTGCATCGGGTGCATCACACTGACCGCACCCTCGACGCGACGTCGGCGCTGCGCTTCCATCCGCTGGAAATACTGTTCTCGCTGGCGTTCAAGATCGCGCTTGCAGTGCTGCTGGGCATCACCCCGTTGGCAGTGATGGTGTTTGAAGTGCTGTTGTCGAGCTTCGCCCTGATCACCCACGCCAATCTCGCGTTGCCACCGTGGTTGGATCGCCCTGTGCGCGCGCTGCTGGTAACGCCGAACATGCATCGCATCCATCATTCCCCGTGTGCCGACGAGCAGTCCCGCAATTTCGGCTTCAACCTGAGCCTGTGGGACCACCTGTTCGCCAGCTACGCCGCACATGCGCGCAGTCAGCCGCAGAATTTCGGTGTTGCAGGTGTCGGCATCGACGAGGCGACGCGTTTCGTCGCGCTGCTGCGCGAGCCATTCGGGCATCGCTAACGCAGCTTGGCGCGCAGCCATTCGGCCAATCGTTGTTGTTCGGGTAATGGCGCATCCAGCGCGTCGAGATCACGCAACAGCGGCAGCAGGTCGTCCGTGATGTCCGCATCGCGCAAGCTGCGCAGGCGTGCGACTGACGCGTCACTCAATGCGTTACTAAGCAAGGCATCTCCGAGCAAGGCATCGCAGAAGCGCGCGGCGGTATTGGCCTGCGACCACGGTGTGGTGGACCATGCTGCTGCCGGCACGTTGCCACGGGTGGCGAACAACCAGAAGCCGCCGTCGATACTCGGGCCAATGGCGTGCTGGTTTGCTTGCAGGGCATGTGCGGCAGCGGCGATGTCGGCGGCCGTGATCTGCGCGGTGTCCGCGCCCAGCAGCAAGGCCGCATCGTAGTGTGTGAGCAGGTGTTCGGTAACGTGACACATGCGCGCGCCAAGGTCGCCTTCGCCTTGATCGATGCGGGGTAGCGACGCCCATGCTGGATCGTCGAGTGCGGCGGTTTCGGCGACAGCCCAATGGGGTGTCACCAGCGGCATGTCGCGCTGTGCATGTCGTGCAACGGCAGCGACCGCGTTTGCCGCAAGCAGGTGGAATTGCCGAGCGGCATCGACGCCAATACCGGCGGCCAGTCGCGTCTTCAATGGCGAATGCCCCGGCGTCTTGACGAAGATCGCGATGCCCACGTGCATATGCTTCGGCAGGGTCATGTTCGCCGTGACTCGTGTTTTGCCTGGATTGTAGTCAGCCGCAGATGTCGCGCCGTGGTGCGTAGCCAACCCCGTTCTGCATATTTGCGCGCACTGGTCGCAAGAGTGCCGTCGATGCGCTTCAGCGGCAGTCCGATGCGCCGCGCTCGCCAGACCATCGCGTGGTCTTCGCCGAAGCCCAGCGTGGCATCGAACAGCCCCAGCTGCGCCGCATCGTCGCGATGCAGGACAAAACCCTGGTCGCCGAATGGCAGGCCAAGCCAGCGTGCGCGCAGGTTGGCGCCGAGGGCATTGAGTGCCATCAGCCACGGGCCATCGGCAGCGAAGGCGAGTCGAAACCAGCCCAGCGCGCGCGGCGAGGTGGCGAGGTACTCGCGCAATGCCGGCCATGTATCCGGTAGCAGCCTTGAATCGGCATGCAGCAGCCACAGCCACTGCCCATCCGCCGCGGCAATTCCCGCATTGAGCTGGTGGGCACGGCCGGCCGATGCCGACAGTGCTGCGCAATAGTTGGGTACCTCGGCGGATTGCGGATCGCCGTCGGCGAACACCAGCAGCAGCTGTGGTCGTGATGCGAGTGGCGACAGCTGCTCGACCAGGCCGCGCCAAGCGGTGTCGCCCGGTCCGACCGGGATTACGATTGAAAGGCCAGTGATCGACAACGCTGGAAGATTTGGGTCATCCATTCCGGGTCAAACCAAACTGCCGCCGCAACTGCTGCCAGCGCCTGCGGTGCAGCCGTAGCAATGCTTGGCAAACGCGATGGGCCGCGCCTCGATCTCGTCCAGTCGCGCAATGTCCCATAACGTGGTGCGCGCGCGGCCGAGCTGGATGCCCAGCATCTGGTTGAAATCACAGTCGTACAGGCCACCGTCCCAGCCGACCGACACCAGATTGCGGCACATCACGCCGAGCGCGGCGCGTGGATTGAAGTGATCGATCAGCAGCTGCATGTAGGCATCAAGCTCACCATCGCGCTCGAGCTCGTGCAGGAAGCGCTTGATCGGCATATTGGTAATGGTGAA
>JBDSGA010000057.1:0-2504 GCA_039919235.1 Thermomonas sp.
ATCTGTGGCGCGACGGGCAGTTGACCCAGATCTCGCAGGACCACAGCTACGTGCAGGAACTGATTGCCACTGGCGCAATCACGCCCGACCAGGCCCGCAGCCACCCGCATCGCAACGTGGTGACCCAGGCGCTGGGCGTGACCGATCCCAAGCAACTGAACGTGGAAAGCCTCTCCGGGGAACTACGACCGGGCATGCAGCTACTGCTGTGCAGCGATGGCCTGACCGAGGAAGTCGACGACCGCAGCATCGCGCGGGTGCTTTCGCATCAGGAATGCAGCGCACAGGAATGCGTGGATGGCCTGGTCGCCGCTGCGCTCGATGGCGGCGGCTCGGACAACGTGACCGTAGTGTTGGTTCGCCGCCACTGAGCGGTCAACAGATCAGGCCACCAACTCCAGTTGCAGCCACAGGCAGCGCCCGTCCTTGCCGTTCAAGGCCTGCAAGCGGGCGTGATGTGCTGCTGACTCCTCGTCATCGACACATATCCGCGGACGCCTGGAGGCCTCAAGGCTGGTGGCGGGCATGATCGTGCGGGCCACCTCCGCCGCTTCGCTGGCAAAACCGATTTCCTCCTGCCCCGAGGTCAACGCCAGGTAAGCCTCGGTGAGCAGCTGCGCATCCAGCAACGCGCCGTGCAATTGCCGATGAGAGTTGTCCACGCCCAGACGCTTGCACAACGCATCCAATGAGTTGCGTTGCCCGGGAAAGCGCTGGCGCGCGAGCAACAACGAGTCCTCGATGGTGCTGCGATCCTGGATCCGTCCGTGACCGGCCGCCAACCGTGCGAGTTCAGCGTTGAGGAAGCCCACGTCGAACGCGGCGTTGTGGATGACCAGTTCGGCACCCTCGATGAAGGCGAGGAACTCGTCGACCACCTCGGCGAAGCGCGGCTTGTCGGCCAGGAACTCAAGGGTCAATCCCGTCACTTCCTGCGCGCCCTGTTCGAACTCGCGATCCGGGTTGAGATACGAATGGAAACTGCGGCCGGTCGGACGCCGTTCCAGCAGCTCGATGCAACCGATTTCGACGACGCGATTGCCTTTTTCCCAGCTCAAGCCCGTGGTTTCAGTATCCAGTACGACTTGTCTCACTGATTTCGCCTCACGCGTCCCGCCTCAAGATGCTGCCTCATGCGCCGCCCAACTCCTTGATCTTGATTGCCTCATCGCGCGCCAGCACGTCCACGCGTTCATTGTCGGGATGCCCGGAATGTCCCTTGACCCAGCGCCAGTCCACCGTGTGGCGGCCGGCCGCGACTTGCAGCCGCTCCCAGAGGTCGCGGTTCTTGACTGCATCGCCTGCGGATGTCTTCCAGCCGCGCCGCACCCAGTTTGCCATCCACAGGGTGATGCCTTGGCGGACGTATTGCGAATCGGTGGTGAGGATCACGTCGCAAGGTTCACGCAATGATTCCAATGCCCCGATCGCCGCCATCAGTTCCATCCGGTTGTTGGTGGTATCGGGCTCGCCGCCCGACACTTCGCGTTCGATCCCGCGCCACCGCAACAATGCACCCCAGCCGCCAGGGCCTGGATTTCCCAGACAGGCGCCATCGGTATGGACCTCGACCTGTTTGCGTGCCACCGTCATGCGGCGGGCAGGCCGGTTTGCAGGCGCAGCTTCCGGGTGGCGCGCACGGGCGTGAGCGGAATCCGGCGTTTCTCCGCGCGTAACAGGAACGCCGCGCGCAAACCTGCACCATCCTGCAGTTGGGGATTGATCGCGATTGCCCACGTAGGGCCGACACCCTGTGAAACAGGATCCGGCACAAGCCCTGCGGCACGCAACCGACGGCGCCAAGTGACAGGTTCTGCAGCACGCGGTCCCTGCCCTTGCCAACGCAGCCGATATGGCGCCAACGGATTCAGCGCCAGCAACCACAGACGGCCGCCTGGCATCAGGATTCTTGCGCATTCGGCCAGCAGCGCGGCGGGTTCTGCGCTGATGTCGGCCAAGTGCTGCACGACCACCACCCCGCAGCATTCGTTGGCGAACGGCAATGCCGACCCACAGCGGATATCGCCCGCAAAGCCAGCACCAGAAGCATGCAGGCGTACACCCGGCGCATCCAGGCAGTCGATATCGCCCATGTCGACCACGCCTGGTTGCAACCACAGGCCCGGTTGGTCGGGGCGCTCGCGGGCCACGCTGCGCAGCACATCGGCTTCGCTGGCAATCACCATCTGCCCCGCAGGACTCGCAAACCACGTCGCCGCGGCGGCAGGGACAGGTTGACGGCGAAAGACAGGCACGGGCATGGTGCGATTTTGCGGGAAAGCCCGCGCCGCGTCACGGACGGACTTCGATGAGACTGCAACCAGTGCCCGCGCTCAGCGACAATTACATCTGGCTGTTGTTCGACGATGCCGGCAAGGGCAGTGTCCCCGATGGCGCGTCACGCGCCCTGATCGTCGATCCTGGCGATGCCCAGCCCGTGCTGGAAAGGTTGCGCGATGCGCCAACACCACACGGCATCCTGCTGACCCACCATCACCATGACC
>JBDSGA010000058.1:0-2510 GCA_039919235.1 Thermomonas sp.
CATTCACCCATTCATCTTTGTGACAACTGCACTCTGCCCCGCATTCATCCAACGTATTGAATTAATTCAACAACCGGCGTGCGCCGCTGTAATGATCCCGCCACCAACTGCCATCCAGACGATCCAAACGCACGGTGCCACCGGAATTGGGTGCGTGGACGAAGCGCCCTTCACCGACATAGATGCCGACGTGGCTGACTTGGCCAGCGTTTCCGAAAAACACCAGGTCGCCGCTGGTTAGTTGGGTTGGGGCGATGCGTGGGCCCTGCATTGCGGCGAGGTCATGGGAGGTGCGCGGCAGGCGCAGGTCGAGCATGTCGCGATAGACGTAATTGACCAGCCCGCTGCAATCGAAGCCGCCTTCCGGGGTGTTGCCGCCATACCGATACGGCGTGCCGACCAGGCTGATCGCGCGCATCAATACGGCATTGGCACTTGCCGGGTCAGCGGGTGCCACCTGTGCCCAGCGCTGGCTGGTGGCCACCGAACGTGGGGCGTCGCGGATGGTGTGGCCACCGCCACAGCCGGCCAGCAGCAAGACCGCTGATAGCGTCAGCGTCACATAGCATCGATAATGCGGCCCCGGTCGCTGGATGCAGATGGCTGGTTTCATATAGCGCGCAGTGTTGCCGCATCGCGTCGCATCGGCAAGCGCCACCCCGATTCCAAAAACAAATACTCAAAGGTTCCCCATGAAGATCGAGAAAGACCGCGTCGTCCGTTTCCACTATGCCGTTGCCGAGACTGGCGCCGGGTCGGTGGAGAATTCCAAGGACAACGGCGAGCCGTTGGCGATCCTGTTCGGTCATGGACACATCATCCCCGGGCTGGAAACCGCCATGGAGGGCCACCAGGCCGGCGACAGCTTCAAGACCAGCGTATTGGCGGCGGACGCCTACGGCGAGAAGCGCGAAGGCATGACCCAGCGCATCCCCAAGAAGCATTTGGGTGATCAGAAGCTGCAGGCCGGCATGCAAGTGGTGTTGCAGACCAAGTTCGGCCCGCGCGCGGTGACCATCGAGAAAGTCGGGATGAGCGTGGTCGATATTGACCTCAACCACCCGATGGCCGGCAAGGACCTGGACTTCGACATCGAGATCGTCGAAGTGCGCGAAGCCAGTGCCGAGGAACTCGAGCACGGGCATGTGCACGGTGAGGGCGGCCACAAGCATTGATTAACGCGTGATTGTTTCCCCCAACGGCTCGCATTGCGGGCCGTTGCGTTTGGCTTGCAGACGGGACCAGTAGTACCCGGCGATCCTCGTGCATGACTTCTGGCGCATGTTGATTTACTGTATTAGTGATCTAATACAGTAAATCAACCGCGAGACGCTACCCATGCAAGCCGTGACAGATACCTGGCGCCCGATGCAAAGCCACGAGCGCATCCAGGCGCTCGATGTAATCCGCGGATTTGCCCTGCTCGGCATTTTCATGATGAACGTGGAGTTCTTCAATCGACCGATAGGAGAAATTAGTCTTGGCCTGCCGGCGGGCGTCGCTGGTAGTGACTACTGGGCCGGCTGGTTCGTCCATGTATTCGTGCGCGGCAAATTCTGGACCATGTTCTCGCTGCTGTTCGGCATGGGCTTTGCGGTCATGTGGGGCCGCGCTGAGCAGGCAGGGCGCGCGTTCCTTGGCCCGTATGCGCGCCGCACGCTGGCGTTGGCAGTGTTCGGCGCGTTGCATGCGGTCTTCATTTGGGCAGGGGACATCCTCTTCAACTATGCCATGGGCGCCGTGCTGTTGATGGTCGTGTTCTACACGCGGCCCAAAGTGTTGTTAGCGATTGCCGGCACGTGCCTGGGTGTGGCGGCAATATGTGCGGCGCTATCAATGGTCATGGCCACGCCGCCGCCGTGGCAACTGTTCGCGATCATTGCGTTGCCGCTGCTGGTCCTGTGCATAGTGGCCGCGTCGTTGCGCCGCTGGCCACTGAAAGGAATGCGAAATGCCGGCCTGACGCTTTACTTGCTGCCCTTTCTGATGATGACGGTGGCCGGTTTCGTGCAGATGAAGGAGGCTCCTGAAGCCGAGCGCGACCGGATTGCCCAAACCGCGGCGGTGACACCGATCCAGCAGCAAGTGCTGGCCAAGCAGTTGAAGGAACGTGCCCAGGGTCGTCAGGAACGCGTGGACGCGGCAGTCAAGGAGCGTCGGGTGATGAGCGGCGGCACCTACGTCGAGGCAGTCAAGCTGCGCGCCCAGGATTTCCTGCAGCATGGGGTGATGAATATCGACTTCTCAATCATCGTGCTGGGCATGTTCCTGCTGGGCGCGTGGTTTATCCGCTCGGGCGTGATGACGCAGCCGGAGAGGCACCTGCGGCTGTTTCGCAAACTGGCCTGGATTGGTTTGCCCATCGGTCTTGGATTGAGCCTGATCAGTGCCGGCATCGTCACCACGCATGTGCCCGGAGTGAATGATGGTGAATACCAGTTGGCTTTCGGACTGATGATGCTGGGCAACCTGCCAGCCTGCCTGGGCTATGTCGGTGCGGTGGTGTTGCT
>JBDSGA010000059.1:0-15643 GCA_039919235.1 Thermomonas sp.
CTGGCGGCGGAATACCTGGTCATGGCAGCGATCCTGGCCGAGATCAAATCGCGCATGCTGTTGCCGCGCCCGCCGATCGAAGAAGGGCTAGAACACGATCCGCGCGCCGATCTTGTCCGGCGCCTGCAGGAATACGAGCGTTTCAAGCAGGCCGCCGAAGACCTGGACACCCTGCCCCGGCAGGATCGCGACACCAGTCCTGCTGCCGCCTTTATGCCCGACCACGCCGCCGTGCGCGAGCCGCCACCGGTGGACCTGCGCGAAATGTTGCTGGCGTTGCACGACATCCTCAAGCGCGCCGAACTATTCACCCAGCATGCGATCCGCCGCGATGCGCTCAGCGTGCGCCAGCGCATGGGCGAACTGCTGGAGCGGCTGACCGATGGCGCGTTCCACCGATTCGAATCGCTGTTCACCGCGGAAGAAGGCAGGCTTGGCGTGGTGGTGACGTTCCTGGGCATGCTGGAACTGGCCAAGGAGCGCCTGCTGGACATCGTGCAGGAAGGCTCACTCGCGCCGATCTATGTGAAATCCCTCGCTGTGGGCACGGATAGTTCGGACGCACTGGAATTTTCCAGTGAATTCGATGATGCCGATGCCGCCAACGACTCGACAAAATGATCCAAATGGACCAAACCCTCGTCAATCGCATCGTCGAAGCCGCTCTGCTCGCCAGCAGCCAGCCACTGACCGTGGTCCAGTTGCAGGCGCTGTTCCCGCTCGATGAGCCCGCGCCGGAAGGCAGCATTCAAACCGCGCTGGAACAGCTGCAGGCCGACTGCGAAACGCGCGGCGTGGACCTGGTCGAGCTCGCCTCGGGCTGGCGCTTCCAGGTCAAGACCGACGTGCATGCATGGGTCTCGCGCCTGTGGACCGAACGGCAAGTCAAATACACGCGTGCCACGCTGGAAACCCTGGCGTTGATTGCCTACCGGCAACCGATCACCCGCGGCGAGATCGAACAGGTCCGCGGCGTAGCGGTCAGCAGCAACATCATCAAGGCACTCGAAGAGCGCGAGTGGATCCGCGTGGTGGGCCACCGCGATGTGCCCGGCAAGCCCGAACTGCTGGCGACCACCAAGGGCTTCCTCGATTACTTCGGCCTGAAGCGATTGGAAGAACTGCCGTCGTTGTCGGAATTGCGCGACATCGGCGAGCTGGAACCACAGTTGCCGTTCGAGCCATCGATCCCGGCGGGCATTGAAATGGTGTCAGGGACAATTTCCCCCAATGACACCGACGCTGCAGACGAGGGTCAGTCTGAAATTGTCCCTGACACCATTCCCCCCGACAACACCCACCAACTACCCACTGGAGACGACGCCGAACCGGCATCGTCGGAACACGAGAATACTGATGAGCAATGAGAAAACACCCGGCAAAAGCAATCGCAGCCCGCTGAGCCTGAAGCGCGATGCCACGGCTCCCAAGGAAGCTGCCCGCGTCGAAGAACGCCTGCACAAGGTCCTGGCCCAAGCTGGACTGGGCTCGCGCCGCGCACTTGAACAACGCATCGCCGACGGCCTGGTCAAGGTCAACGGTGAGGTCGCGCGCACCGGCATGAGCGTGACTGGTGGCGACAAGATCGAGATCGATGGCCGCACCTTCGTCGCCAGCGCACTGACCGACCCGCCGCGCGTGTTGATGTACAACAAGCCGGAAAGCGAAGTCACTACCCGCGAAGACCCGGAAGGGCGGCCGACTATTTTCGAAGCGCTGCCGTCGCTGAAGGGCGCGCGCTGGATCGCGATTGGTCGCCTCGACATCAACACGACCGGCCTGCTGCTGCTCACCACCGACGGTGAGCTGGCCAACGCGATGATGCACCCGAGTTTCGAGGTCGCCCGCGAATACGTCTGCCGCGTGCGTGCGCCGGAAGGCGAGGACGTGGTTAGCGACAAGATCGTCGACCGATTGGCGCGCGGCATTGCACTTGAAGACGGCCCGGCCAAGTTCGACGAAATCGAGCGCATCGGTGGCACCGATTCGCATGACTGGTTCCGGGTGCTGATCAAGGAAGGCCGCAACCGCGAAGTGCGCCGCCTGTGGGAATCACAGGGCTGTCAGGTCAGCCGTTTGAAACGCATCCGCTACGGCGACGTGCGCCTACCGCAACCGCTGTTGCGCGGTCACACGCAGGAATTGCCGCAAGCCGAAGTCGATGCGCTGCGCACGTCACTGGGACTTGAGGAAGGCACGCCATCCGCCTTGACCCTGATGCCCGTGCTCGGGCAGCGCAAGGCGACCAAGGCCACGGTGCATGTCGGCCGCCCGGCTGGACCCGGTTATGTGGGTGGACAGAGTACGGCCGACGAAGGGCGTGAGCTGCGCCGCTTCGACAACGTGCGTGAGGATCGCGGCCGTCGCGGCGCGCCGCGTAAACCCGGCGGTCTGACCGTCAGCGGTGAAGCAGCAGCGAAGCAATCGCAGAAATCCTTCAAGCCCAAGGGTCCGCGTCCGCAGGGCCAACAACTGCGCCCAGGCGAGCAACGTGGCGACAATCCCGCTGCAATGCGTACCTGGTTCGTGCCGGATGGCGTGGACACCGGCCCGTCCGGCCATCGCAACCCGGATGGTCCGCGCGGCCCGCGCAAGCCTTACGGTAGCAAGCCCGCTGGTCCGGGTGCCCGTGGTCCGGGTGGCCCGCGTCCATACGGCGATCGGGGCGCGGGTGGTCCACGCCCATATGCGGATCGCGGTCCAGGCAATGGCCCAGGCGCGAACCGTGGACCACGTCGGGAGGGTGGCAATAGTCCCAACGGCCCAGGCGAAGGCCGGCCCGCACGCCCGGCCAAACCGTACGGCCATCCTGGCAATGCGCCGCACTTCCCGTCCGACCACGCTAACCCTGGCAGCTTCAACCCGTATGGCGAACGTCCGACGGGCAACCGGCCTGCAGGTAGGTCTGGGCAAGGACCGCGTCCCGGCGGTCCGCGTCCAGCGGGCGCACGCCCCAGCGGTCCACGGCCTGATGGCCCACGCCCGGGCGGTCCACGCCCCGGTGGCAATCGCGGCCCACGCGGCGGCGGCAACCAAGGCGGTAATCGCTGATCCCACCAACAAGGGCGCCATTGGCGCCCTTGTTGCATCTGCACGAACTCTCCGTGCGGCATCGTTCGACCAATGCAACGATGCGGGCTATCGGTGTGCCTCGCAGCCCGCGCATCCTGTCCCAATATTGAGTGGCATGAGCCGATGGCGCCCCGCCCGGCAGACCAGGTTGGGAGTTGGTAATGAAGAAGGTCCTCGAAATCAGCGGCGCGCCCGGCCGACATTGGGTCGGTAATGGCTTTCCGGTGCACGGCATGTTCGGGTACAGCGGCGATGGCGTTGCACGTCGAAGCCCGTTCCTGCTGCTCGATTACGCGGCTCCGTTCCGCTTCGAGCCGACCACCCAACGCCGCGGCGTTGGCCAGCATCCGCACCGCGGATTCGAAACGGTGACCTTCGTGTATGCCGGCGAAGTCGAACATCGCGATTCCACCGGCAACGGCGGGGTGATTGGCCCCGGCGACGTGCAGTGGATGACTGCCGGCAGCGGCATCCTGCATGAGGAATTCCACTCAAGCACCTACGCCACGCAAGGCGGTCCGTTCGAGATGGTGCAGCTGTGGGTCAACCTGCCCGCCAAGGACAAAATGACCGCGCCGGGTTATCAAGGCATCACCGATGCCAGCATTCCCGCCGTCGCGCTGGACGGCGACGCCGGAATGCTGCGCGTGATCGCGGGTGACTACAACGGCCACCGTGGTCCGGCCACCACGTACTCGCCGATCAATGCGTGGGATGTGCGCCTGAACGCTTGCCAGTCAGTTGACCTGCCACAACCGGAAGGCTGGTCCACCTTGCTGGTGGTGCTCGCCGGCACGGTGTTGCTCAACGGCGACGCACACGGCAACGGCAGCGTACTGCGCGAGACGCAGGTCGCAACGCTGTCCGGTGATGGCACCGGCGTGCACATTGAAGCGAATTCCGACGCCAAGTTGTTGTTGCTGGCGGGCGAACCGATTGACGAGCCAGTGGTCGGCCATGGCCCGTTCGTGATGAACAGCCAGCAGGAGATCGTGCAGGCAATCAATGACTTCAACAACGGTAAATTCGGGCAGATGACCTGATCAGCAACAGTTGCTGAGGTTGTTCCAATGGATCTGTATGTCGGCATGAGTTGCCATGATCGTTTGGCATGTCACGCCTGCCGTTGCCGCACATATAGCCCGAAGGTCACTTGACGCACCGCCCACGTGGCACGCACATTGCAACGTGGGTTTCCTGCTGTCTTTTAGTCCGCCGGCGCTGATCCGTGCCGGCCCTGCCGTGGAGCGATGCCATGCAACGACGCGATTTCCTCAAGGGCACGGGAGCCGGCATGGCTTGCATGCTGCTGCCGCTCCAAGGCTTTGCCGTTCCGGCAGAAACTCTGCTCAGCTCGATGGATATCAAGCTGAAGAAGACGCTCGCCGATACTGCGATGCAAGCCGCGCGCGACGCCGGGGCGACCTACTGTGACGTACGTATTGGCCGCTACCTGCGCCAGTTCGTCGCCACCCGCGAGGACAAGGTCACCGGCGTGGTCAACACCGAATCCACCGGCGTCGGCATCCGCGTGATTGCCGGCGGGGCGTGGGGCTTTGCCGCGACCAGCAGCATGACGCCCGATGCAGTGGCTGCTGCTGCGCGCCAGGCGACTGCGCTGGCGAAGGCGAACTCGGGCGCACGCCTCGCGCCGGTACAACTTGCGCCCACCCCGGGCCTCGGCGAAGTGAGCTGGAAGTCGCCGATCCGCAAGAATTCGATGATCGTGCCGATCAAGGAGAAGGTCGGCCTGTTGCTGGCAGTGAACGCCGCGGCGATGAAGGCGGGCGCCAACTACGTGAATTCATCGATATTCTCGATCAACGAGCAGAAATACTTTGCATCCACCGATGGCTCTTACATCGACCAGGACATTCACCGGATCGCCGCACCGATGTCAGTGACCGTGATCGACAAGGCCAGCGGCAAATTCCGCAGCCGCGACGGTCTATCCGCTCCGATGGGGATGGGCTACGAATACCTGGACGGCAATGCCGCCGACAAGGCCACCCTGCCCTGTGGCGTGATTGTGTATGACAAGTCCTACGACATGCTGGAAGACGCGGTGGCAGCGGCGAAACAAGCAAAGATGAAACTCAAGGCGCCTTCGGTCAAACCGGGTAAGTACGACATGGTGCTGGACCCCACCAACACGTTCCTGACCATCCACGAATCGATTGGCCACCCGACTGAACTGGACCGCGTGCTCGGCTACGAGGCCAATTACGCCGGGACGAGCTTTGTAACCCTGGAAAAGGTCAAGGAACACTTCCAGTACGGCAGCCCGCAAGTCTCCATCGTTGCCGACAAGACTCAGGTCGGCAGCCTCGGTGCCGTCGGCTATGACGACGAGGGCGTGGCCACCCAGAAGTGGGACATCATCCGCGACGGCAAGCTGGTCAGCCTGCAGGCCATCCGCGACCAGGCCCACATGCTCGGCCTGGATCATTCGCAGGGCTGCTGTTACGCCGACTCCTGGAGCAGCGTGCAGTTCCAGCGCATGCCCAATGTGTCGCTGCAGCCCGGCACCAAGCCGCTCAGTGTCGCCGACATGGTCAAGGACGTGGAAAACGGCATCTATATCGTCGGCAATGGCTCGTTCTCGATCGACCAGCAGCGCTACAACGCGCAGTTCGGTGGCGAGCTCTTCTACGAAATCAAGGAAGGCAAGGTCACCCACATGATTGAGGACGTGGCTTACCAGATCCGCACACCGGAGTTCTGGAATTCCTGCGTCGCGGTCTGCGACGACCGCGACTACCGCCTCGGGGGTACGTTCAGCGACGGCAAGGGCCAACCCGGGCAGTCGTCCTCGGTGTCGCATGGCGCGTCCACCGCGCGCTTCAATGGCGTGAATGTCATCAACACTGCCCGCAACCTCGGCTGATCAAGGAGTACTCACATGAGCATGATGACCGAAGCCCAGGCACGCGAGATCCTCGAGAAAGTAGTCAAGATGTCCGTCGCCGACGAATGCACCGCGTCGCTCGACGGCGGCAAGCAAGGCAACGTGCGCTTTGCACGCAACGATATTTCCACCTCTGGCCTCGTCGACGATGTCGAACTCGGGGTGGAAGTGGCGTTCGGCAAGCGCAGCGGTGCCGCCACCATCAACCAGTTCGACGACGCCTCGCTGGAGCGCTGCGTGCGCCGTGCTGAAGAACTCGCCAAACTGTCCCCGGAAAACCCGGAGTTCATGCCGGCGATCGACAAGCAAACCTACAAACCCAGCAATACCTACAGCGATTCAACCGCTGCGATTACGCCGCAACAGCGCGCGAAAGTCGCCGCCGATTCGATTGCAGCCTGCAAGGCCAAGGATTTAGTGGCTGCCGGTTTCCTGGAAGACAGCTACGGGTTCACGGCGTTCGCCAACAGCAAGGGCAATTTCGGCTACCAGCAACAGGCCGGCCTCAATTACACCTGCACCGTGCGTACGCCGGATGGCCGTGGTTCGGGCTGGGTCGGCCGTGACCTGCGCGACATGAGTGATTTCCATGTGGACCGCGACATCGACGTCGCAATCCGCAAGGCACGTGATTCGGTTGATGCCAAGGCGTTGGAGCCCGGCAAGTACACGGTGATCCTGGAGCCGCACGCAGCCGCTGGCCTCGTCAGTTTCATGATGTATTTCTTCGATGCACGTTCAGCCGACGAAGGCCGCAGCTTCCTGTCGAAAAAGGGCGGTGGCAACAAGTTGGGCGAGCAGGTCTACGACCCGCGGGTGACCATGTATTCCGATCCGTGGGACGAAGACGTCCCAGTGATGCCGTGGGATGGCTCCGGCCTGCCGCGTGAGCGCATGCCGATCATCACCGATGGCAAGGTTGCGAACCTGAACTACTCGCGTTTTTGGGCGCAGAAACAAGGCAAGCGCGCGGTCGGCCGGCCGGGCAACCTGATCATGAAGGGCGGCACCAAGTCCACCGCGGACCTGGTGCGCGAGACCCAGAAAGGCGTGCTGGTCACCCGCACCTGGTACATCCGCATGGTCGATCCGCAGACCGTGCTGCTCACCGGGTTGACCCGCGACGGCACGTTCTACATCGAAAACGGGAAGATCAAATACCCGGTCAAGAATTTCCGCTTCAACGAGTCGCCGATCATCATGCTCAACAACATCGAGGAGCTCGGCAAGTCGGTGCGCGTGGCCGGTGACGAATCGGATATTTCGATGATGCTGCCGCCGATGAAGCTGCGGGACTTCACCTTCACATCGTTGTCGGATGCGGTGTGACGTTTCCGCGCCGATGACATGAGCGCGTGCATGAACCGCAGGCAGGCGCTACGCCTGCTCGCGGGTGGCTTGGCAGCAGCGGCCCTTCCCGCCTCTGCTGCCGGACCTTACGATTTTTGGTTCACACGCCTGAAGTACGACTCAGGCGACTGGGACGTGGACCAACGCATGTCGGCGAATGTCATCACCGCGTTGATCGACTACACCAGCCTGCGCGTGGATCCGGTTGAACGCGTGGTCGCGCTGTCCGATCGGAAGATGTTCGACGCACCCTTTTGCTATCTCGCCGGCCACAAACTGGTCGAATTCAATCCGGCCGAACATCGCAACTTCGAACGCTACGTGCGCAACGGCGGCTTCGTCCTGGTGGACGATTGCAACCACGATATCGACGGTCTGTTCGCGACCTCGTTCGAACGACAGATGGCGGCGATCTTCGGGCCGAAAGCACTGAAAAAACTACCAAACTCGCATCCGCTCTACCGCAGCTTCTTCAACTTCAAGGACGGCCCGCCACCGACGGGCATCGAGCTCAACGGCTGGGGCGACGACCTCGTCCACGACTACCTGAAGGGTATCGAGATCGACGGCCGGCTTGGCGTGCTCTACAGCAACAAGGACTACGGCTGCGAATGGGACTACGACTGGCGCAACAAGCGTTTCCTCGCCGAGGACAACACCCGCTTCGCCGTGAACATCGTCATCCACGCACTCACGAACTGAGCAACTTCACATGAGCGATGCAATACCCACCGAATCCGCCATCCAGCGCGAAGTCCAGGCACTTGGCCAACTGCGTGACGCGATTGGCCAGGCCATCGTCGGCCAGGCGGATGTCGTCGAACAGTTATTGATTGGCCTGCTGGCCGGTGGCCATTGCTTGTTGGAAGGCGTACCCGGCCTCGGCAAGACGCTGCTCGTGCGTTCGCTGGGACAGGCACTGGCGCTGGAGTTCCGACGCATCCAGTTCACGCCCGACCTGATGCCCAGCGACATTATCGGCACCGAAATTCTGGAAGAAGACCACGGCACCGGCCGGCGCATGTTCAAGTTCCAGAAAGGCCCGGTGTTCACCAACCTGCTGCTGGCTGACGAGCTCAACCGCACCCCGCCCAAGACCCAGGCAGCGTTGCTGGAAGCGATGCAGGAACACACCGTCAGTTACGGCGGCACTACCTATCCATTGCCGGCGCCGTTCTTCGTGCTGGCCACGCAGAACCCGCTGGAGCAGGCCGGCACGTATCCATTGCCGGAGGCACAACTTGACCGCTTCCTGTTGCACATACGCGTCACGTATCCGAGCGAAGCCGAGGAACACGCGATCCTCGCCCGCACCACTGGCAGCAGTGATGCGCAGGTGCTGCGCGTACTCGGCGGCGATGCACTGCTACGCCTGCAGCGGCTGGTGCGCGACGTGCACGTGGGCGATGCGTTGATGGCGTGGATCAATCGACTGGTGCGCAGCACGCGTCCGACCGAGGGCGCATCTGAAGAGGTCCGCAACTGGGTGCGCTGGGGCGCTGGTCCACGTGCCGGACAGTCGCTGGTGCTGGCGTCCAAAGCACGCGCGTTGATGCACGGTCGGCTGGCGGCCACGCGCGAGGACGTCATCGCACTTGCAGCACCGGTGATGCGTCATCGCTTGTTGCTGTCGTTCGCGGCGGAAGCCGAACGGATCAGCACCGACGACGTGATCGCGTTGGTGCTGCGCCAGCATCCCGCGCCCTGAGGCGACCGGCTTGATCGCAGTTCCGCCCGAGGTGCTGGCACGCTTGCGGCCGCTGCGACTGCATACGCGTCTGGGTGCTGCTGGGCATGGCCATGGCCAACACGCCAGCCAACAACGCGGCAGCGGCCTGGAGTTTTCTCAATACCGCAGCTATGAGCCGGGCGATGACCCGCGCCAGGTGGACTGGAAACTGTTCGCACGCTCCGATCGCTACTTCGTGCGCGAAGCCGAACGTGAAAGCCCGCTCGCTTTGTGGATCGTGTTGGATGCCACCGCGTCCATGGCGCAGGCCGACCAGTCACGTCCGCAAATCAGCCGCCTCGACATCGCCAAACAAATGGCTGCGTGCGCGATCCAGCTCGCACTGCAAGGAGGCGACCGCTTCGGACTGATTGCGATCAACGATGCACAGGTGCAACCGACACCGAGTGGCCTCGGCGTCCGCCATCGCGCCCGTTGCCTGCTGGCCATGGAGGCCATGCACAGCGCAGGTGGTTGGCCGAATGCCACACGCCTGTCGCCTGCGTGGAACTTGCTCGGCCCGCGCAGCCTCGTCCTGCTGTTGAGCGACTGCTTCGACGATGCCGTGATCGACATGGCGGAGAAGCTCGCCGCTGGCGGTCGCGACGTGTGCATCGTGCAACTCCTGATGACTGATGAACGCGACTTCCCCTATCGCGGTGGACACCTGTTCGTCGATCCCGAAACCAGCACAACGCTGTTGGGTGATGCCGATGCACTGCGCAACGACTATCTGCAGCGCTTCAGCGAAGCGGGTGATGCCATGCAGGCACGCTGCGCCCGCGCCGGTATTCGCTTGGCCACGCACGTCGCTGATGCGCTGTTGGATGCGTCATTGCAAGCCTTGTTCGGCAAACCAGGACGCGGCGCTTGAACATCGGCCTGCTGCTGCCATCCGCCGTGCTGGCGCTTGCAGCGTTGCTGGTGCCGTTGCTTGTGCACTTGGTGCGTCAGACCGAACAGAAGCGCATCCAATTTGCCGCGTTGCGATGGCTGGTCGCACGCGCGCAGCCACAGCGACGCCCGCGCTTCAACGAATGGCTGCTGCTGTTGTTGCGGTTGCTGCTGCTGGCGCTGCTCGCGTTATGGCTGGCGCAACCGGTACTGCATGGCAGGCCGGATATGCGTCCGTGGTTGGTCGTGCATCCGGCAATCAACCTTGCACGCGTGCCGGCGTCCGCGTCGCATGATGAACAACGCCATTGGCTGGCGCCCGGGTTTCCAACGCTGGAGCAACCACCACCACGCGATACGACGTCCATTGCAAGCTTGCTGCGCGAACTGGATACGACGCTGCCTGCTGGCGTCGCAGTGCGAGTGCTGGTGCCCGAACAGTTCGATGCCACCGACGCCCAGCGCGCCGTGCTGGGCCGGGCCATCGAATGGATACCGATACGAGGTACGTCATCGCTTGCTCGGAATCACACGCCAACGCCGCTGCATGTCGTCGCATATGCAGACGACATGCAGCGAACCGTACTGCCCTACCTCCACGCAGCGGCCAAGGCATGGAATAGCAACGCGTCGCCAACACCTCCCGCAAATACCCTTCGAGAAATCGAAGGCATCAACGAGATCAGCACTGGTGACACCCAGTTGCTCTGGCTGGCGAGTGCCGGCGTACCCACGCAGCAGCACAACTGGGTGCAACGGGGTGGCGTGATCCTGCTGGCAGAGGACACCGTGTCCACGTCGTTGGATTGGCACGGCGCGCAGGTCGCCTGGCGCAGCGCGGACGGTACGCCGCTGGCATTACGCATGGCCGACGGCAAGGGCGCTTGGGTACGGATGCTGGTGCCGTTCGATCCGCAATCGCTGCCGGCATTACTGGAACCAACGTTCCCGGATGCGCTGCAAGCCCTGCTCGAATCGACGCCACCGACGGCGCAGCGTGCGTGGGCGGAGGGTTACGCACCGATCAACGCCACGATCGCCTCGGTTCCGCAGGCACCGCGCCCGCTCGGTGCACTGCTGGCCCTGCTGATCACCTTGTTATTTGGCATCGAACGTTGGCTGGCGACGGCCCCACGTCGATTGGTGGCGCGATGAGTGCGGCGAAAAGCTCTCCGCACGCAGTCCACAACCGATGGCGCTTGCAGGCGTGCTTGCGCGTGCTGTTGTTTGCACTGCCGTGGAATGCCGTCGCGCTGCTGATGGCTTGGCGCGTCGCTGGCCAATGGAACGCTTGGTGCATCGTTGCAGCCGCTCTGCTTGCGACCCTTGCATGGCTCGTCCACACATGGAAAAAGCGTGACCTGCACTGGCTGGCCACCACCTTCAATCAGCATCCGTCATTCGAGGATAGCGCCGGACTCCTGTTGGGCCTGGATCCAACCACGTCGCCGCTGGCCACACTGCAGCACCAGCGCCTGCTCGCACGTTGGACATCGCTTGACCTCGAAGCCTTGCAACCACGCCAGCGACTCGCCCCGGTGCTGTGGAACCTGTTGGCGTCCGCCGGATGTGCAGCCGTGATCTGGTCCTGGCATCGCCCACTTCCAGAAACGCTGCGCCGGCAATTGCCAACCGCGATTGCACAGGTATTTGGCGTGCAATCACCATCGCTTGCAGCAGTGTTGCTCGATATAAATCCGCCAGCGTATACAGGCTTGCCTGCGACCAAAGTCGAAACGCTCGATGCGCGCGTTCCGGAAATATCGAGGGTGCAATGGTCATTGCGGTTTACCGCGCAACCCGCGCAGGCGTGGCTGCAATTCGAGAACGGTCCGCGCATGGCACTGATCGCACGTGATGGACAGTGGCAGGTAGCTCAACGCATCGAGCGCTCGGGGTTATATCGCATCGTGACCGAGCCCGCGCTGCCCGCTGCCCAGCGACGCCTGCATCGCGTCGATGTGATCCGCGACCAGCCACCGCAAGTGCGCGCCACCACGCCCGCGCAAAGCCTGACCCTGCGCACGTCGGGACAACAGCGCTGGCCACTGGTGTTCGAGGCCACTGACGACTACGGCATCGCGACCAACGCGGAACTGCGCATCATCCAGACCAGCGGCGATGGCGAGAACATCACCTCCACGCAACGCACGCTGCCGCTCTCAGGGACCGGCCCGGCACGCGCACGCCGCTTCGCGTACGTGTTCGATTTGGCAAGCAGTGGGCTGAGCGTCGGCAATGACGTGATCGTGCAACTCAGCGTGCGTGACAACCGCCAGCCAAGTCCGCAAACAGTGCGCAGCGCCAGCGTGATCCTGCGCTGGCCACCGGAGCAGATGGGCATGGCCACCGGCCTGGACGGCTTGGTGCAACAAGTCTTGCCGGCGTACTTTCGCAGCCAGCGGCAAATCATCATCGATGCGGAAAAACTGATCCGGGAAAAGAGCGGCATCAGCGCGGAGGTGTTCGCCAAGCGCTCGGATGCCATCGGCGTTGACCAACATGCGCTGCGGCTGCGCTATGGCCAATTCCTCGGGGAGGAAGAGGAAGGCGCCAAGGCCCTGCCGACCAGCGATGCAGATTCGCCAAGCGCCGACCAACATGACGACCATGCACAGCCGCCCCCCCATGTTCAAGGCGAGACCGGCAATGCGGGCGTCGATGCGATGCTCGCCGAGGTCTCGCACGTGCATGACCTGCCCGAAGCCGCGACGTTGCTGGACCCGGAAACGCAAGCCGTGCTGCGCGCTGCGTTGCGCGAAATGTGGCAATCGGAATCCGAACTGCGACTGGGCCAGCCGCAAGCAGCGCTGCCATTCGCAAACAAAGCACTCCGCTTGATCAAGCAGGTGCAGCAGGCAGATCGCATCTACCTTCCAAAGATTGGCAGTGAACTGCCACCAATCGACATGGCCCGGCGCCTGACCGGCAAACGCGATGGGCTCACGGCGCGGAGCAATGGGTTCACTCCGCTTGCGGAAGCCCCGTCGCCAGTGGATGCGTTGTGGTCGGCGCTTGCACCGGATCACGCAGCGATGCCGGTGCCCACGGGAGTACTCGATGCCGCATCGCGTCATCTGCATGCGCGCGGCAGTGAGGACAGCCATGCGCTGGCCGCGCTCGCGGGAATGGATGCGCTACGCGAAGAACCCGCGTGCAACGAGTGCCGCGAACGCCTTCGGCAACGCCTCTGGCCGTTGTTGCCGGCCCCGATCGCAAGGCCGGTACCGCGTGATCGCGCGACCTCCAGCGGTAACGCTTACCTCGATGCACTGCAACCTGAGGTGGGCCAATGAGTGCCTTCGACTGGGCCGCACGCGCGCTACCGTGGGTACTCGGGTTCGGCGTGCTGTTGGCAAGCCTGCGATTGCTCTGGCCGCTGCATGGTTTATTTGCAGACCGCCGACCGCGCGCGTGGCGCCTCGCACTCTTGCTGGTGGGTCAACTGGTATCCGTGATCTTGCTGTTTTCGTTGCTGCGTGCGCCGGTCACCGGCGATGCCATCCAGACCTTGCACCTGCTCACCGCGCACGCGTCCCGCATCGCCTCGCCAACGCCGCGCGCAGGTGAGATGTGGCTGCGCCTGCCCGAAGCCCCCATGCAATCGGGGGTTGCCCGCACGCCTGACCTGGCGACCGCCCTGCGCCAGCACCCGGGTGTACGCAACCTGCATCTCATCGGCGATGGATTGCAGGCACGTGATCGCGATGCCGCATCCGGCTTGCATATCGCTTTCGAGCGCGCATCGCTGGCGATCGGCATCACCGATTGGTGGATGCCGCAAGTCGTGTCCGTTGGCGAACAGCTGAATGTGCAAGGCAGCACGCATGGCGCTACGGGCAGACATGTCGAATTGCTGGACCCGGCCGGCAACCGTGTCGACCGGGAGGTGTTACAGGGCGATGGCGGCTTCTCGTTGCTGGCGGTTCCCCGCAGCCCCGGCATTGCCGACTACCAGCTTCGCCTGCGCGGTGCCGACGACTACGTCATAGCTACGACGTTATTACCCGTGCACATCCTGCCCGCACTGACCACCCGTTTGCTTTTACGGTCTGGCGGACCCGACCCTGAACTGAAATTCCTGCGGCGCTGGGCCGCGGACAACGGTGCCAACCTGCGCGCCAGCATCGACCTCGGCGGCGGGATGCAGGCCGGTGATCCGCCCGTTGCATTGGACGCCCGCACGCTCGCGGACACCGATGTACTGATCCTCGATGACCGCAGCTGGAATGGCCTGGGGCATGCGAGCCGGGCCAGCATTCTTGCGTCGGTGCGCGACGGATTGGGACTGTTGCTGCGCGCGTCCGCACCGTTGGCTGACAGCGATGCTCTGGGGCTGCAGCTGCGGGCGGAAAGCCTTCCGCCTACATTCAAATTGCCCGCTGCCGGTGCCGAACTCAGCACACTGCCTGCCCTCGGCCGGCCGCAACTGCGCATCGACAATCCCATGGGCCACACCGTGTGGCGCGATGACCGCGGAACGCCGCTTGCGGCATGGCGTGCGCAGGGCCGTGGACGCATCGCCGTGTGGTTGCCGAATGACACGTTCCGGCTGGCGCTATCCGGTCACGCCGATGTGCATGCCCGGTTGTGGGCCGATGCCATCAATGCGGTGATGCGTCCACGTGCACCAGCGCCGCATGAACTGCCGCTGCAGATCTACGCAGGCGAAGCCACGACCTTGTGCGGTCTGGGTGATGCCGCCAACGTGCTTGAACCCGACTCATCAAAACCGATTCGCTTGGCCATTGATCCGCGCAGTGGCGCACGACGCTGTGCTGCATTCTGGCCAAGGCGCGCGGGCTGGCATCACTTGCGCAATGCAGGCACGGACACGGCGTTCCTGGTCCGTCCAGACGACGCCGATCCCGTCCTGCGCGCCTTGCGCACGCAGCAGGCAACCGAAGCATTGGCAACGCTTGCGTCGAATCCCGCTTCCGCATCATCGGTGCCAACAGGCCTGCCGCGTTGGCCGCTGTTCCTGCTCTGGCTTGCTGTGAACGCAAGCCTGTGGTGGTTCGAACGCAGCCGTGCAGGCCGCCCCTGGATCGCTACTGCTGCAGGCTGAAACGATCCCCGTCCAGCATTGCCGGGAAGCGCTCGCGGTGCGCCTGCAATGCATCGCCTTGCAAGGTGGTGGTCACTACCATCTCGTGGTCCGTGCATTCGCTGGTGGGATGGCCGAGGAAATCAATCACCGCACTATCGCCGCTGTAATGCAGGCCGTTGCCATCGGTGCCCACGCGGTTCACGCCCACCACATAGCTCAGGTTCTCGATGGCGCGGGCGCGCAGCAGCGTCTTCCATGGATAGGCGCGCGCTGACGGCCAATTGGCCACGTACAGGGCGAGGTCGTAATCCGGCAGGCCGCGACGTTCGACATCGAATCGATTGCGCGAAAACACGGGGAAGCGCAGGTCGTAGCAGACCTGCAACAAGATGCGCCAGCCTTTCCACTCCACCGTGACCCGCTCGTTGCCTGCGGCGTAACGCTCGTTTTCCCTCGCGAAGGAAAACAGGTGGCGCTTGTCGTAGCAGGTAACCTCACCGTCGGGCGTGGCGAACAGCATCCGGTTAAACACGCCTTCTTCCGTACGCAACTGCACGCTGCCGGTCACGGCGGCATCCAGCGCGGCAGCCTGTTCGCGAATCCAGTCCACAGTGGGGCCGTCCATCGTTTCCGCATTGCC
>JBDSGA010000060.1:0-4931 GCA_039919235.1 Thermomonas sp.
TGGTAAGCGAATTCTGGATGTACTTTTCTCATGTGCGGGTCCTGGTGATGGTGCTGATGCTGATGCTGGAGTGTCCATTCGGTCGTGTCAGTGCGCGCTGGTCCTGCCTCATTCCGGCAGCGCCATGCCATGCAGGCCGAACAGCGAGCGCCACAGGGCGTAGGCTTCGGCTTCAGCATCGAGAATGATACGGTGGTTGACACTCTGGTTGTATTCGTCGCGCTTGGCCCGGTCCGACAGGATTTCGTAGGCCTTGGTGATGCTCTTGAAGCGCACCTCGGCGCCTGGCGCGTCGTTGCGGTCCGGAGTGGTGCTGTACTGAAACTGGTGATGCGTTCCAGCGCGAAATTCCACAATTTCCACGCACTGAAATTGCTATTGCCCGCGATTCGCGGTCCACGCTGGTATGGAATCGCGACCTGGTTGAAGCCGATCCAGCCAAACAACCCCTGCATGAAGCGATGGCGCTCGCGCAGTTGTCGAAGGGCGGCCAACGCACGTGGCGACAACAGGCGGAAATCGCCCGTGTTGCGAGGAATAGGCGTGTTCGATAGACGTCCGATCAGCCCGTAGAACACATGTGCTGTCGCACGCTTGAACATGCCATCGCCCTCGCGCGCGACGCGGGTACCATGCACGTCGTCAAAGCCTTCCCGCCACTTGGCGATGAACAGCGGCAGCAACTCCGGTGGATCCTGGCCATCCGCATCCAGGATGAACGCGGCGCCGCGCTCGATCCGGTCCAGCCCCGCGGTCAACGCGATTTCCTTGCCGAAATTGCGCGACAACCGCAACAACGCGATGCGCGAATCCTCCGACGCCAAATCGTGCATTGTCGACCATGTTGCGTCATGACTACCGTCATCGACATACAGCAGCCTGATCTCCAGGCCTTCTGCTCGATTGCATCCAACGCCGCCATGATCCGTGGCTGCAGCACAGGCAACACCGCCGCTTCATTGAAGGCAGCGATCACCACAGTGAGGCAACGGTCCAAGGCCGGGATTTCGTGCATGTGGTGATGGTAAGCCAGCGTCAGCAGGCGTGGCGCAGGCCAGCGTTAGTCCAGGGCCCGCAAATAACCTGAGCCACCGATCTGGCGCATTTGCCGCTGGATTGCAGCGGCTCGCCTCTGTACATAGGGCCCGGGCCTTGCCGCGTCATAGCGCTTCGGGCTGGGCAAGACTGCCGCCAACCGCGCAGCCTCTGCAGGCGTAAGGCGTGCGGCATCCTTGCGGAAGAAACTGCGTGATGCCGCCTGCGCGCCGTACACACCGTCGCCGAATTCAGCAATGTTGACGTAGACCTCAAGGATGCGCTGCTTCGGCCAGAGCAATTCGATCAACGCCGTGTACCAGACCTCCACGCCCTTGCGCAGCATCCGTGTCCAGCCGCCCCCGCTCCACAGGAACAGGTTCTTCGCGGTCTGCTGGCTGATCGTGCTGGCACCGCGCAGGCGCCGTACCGACTTGCCACGTTTCTCCGCGCGCTCGGCCATGCGCTCGTTATGCGCTTGGGCCTTTTCGATCGCATCGAAGTCGAAGCCATGGTGGTTGGCAAAATTCTGGTCTTCCGCCGCCACCACTGCCAGCGGCAAGCTTGGCGAAATTTTCGCCATGTCGCGCCAGTCATGCGTGATCCGGAACTTGAAGTCGCCCGCGCCTAGCGCATCCAACTGTCGCGCCACCATGAACATCGAAAAAGGCGGATCAATGAAGCGCAGCAAGCCCACCTGCACCACGCTGAACACCACCAGCAGCAACGGCAACTTCCACAGCCATCCACGCCAGCGCCGGCGAGCATTGCCCTCACTCATGCCAATGCGCCCATGCTCTTGCGATTCCGCCATTGTTTCCCCATATCCGTGATCACACCCATTTCCATTACCTGAGGCTTGTGCATTATCCGCAGCCTCGGCGTCCGACGGTATCAACATGACTCATAACACGCCCCACGATGTGCAACTCCGTTTCCTGCTGCCGACCGCTGGCGTGCGCGGCGTGGTCGTGCAATTGCAGGACACGTGGCAAGCCATCGCCCAACGCGCCGTGTATCCGCAAGCCATCGCCGAATTGCTGGGTGAAGCCGTTGCGGCTGCCGCCCTTTTCACGGGACATGCAAAGGTGGATGGCCGCCTGTCCGTGCAGCTGCGGGGACAAGGCGTACTGCGTACCCTTTTTGCCGAATGCACGGCGGCAGGCACCTTGCGCGGCATCGCCCAGCTCGACGATGCCGGCCTGGAAGGCGGCACGCAACTGCCCTCGCGCGACTTGCGCACGCTCGGTCGCGATGCGCTGTTGGCGATCACCATCGAGAACCCCGCGCTAGGGACGCACGAGCCGATGCGCTATCAAGGCTTGGTCGAGATCAATGCCGACAGCCTCGACGAAGCCTTCGAAGGCTATTTTCGCCAATCCGAACAACTGCCGACGCGCCTGTTGCTTGCCTGCGATGGCCAGCGCGCCGCCGGCTTCATGCTGCAGACACTGCCGGGCGATTCTGGCGACCTTGATGGCTGGACCAGGGCCAATGCGTTGTTCGACACCCTTGATGGCGCAGAATTGCTGGCTCTGGAACCTGCCGAGGTCGTCCGTCGCCTGTTCCACGAGGAAGCCCCGGAGTTGCTGGGCGAGCAACCGCTGCGGTTCGCCTGTTCATGTTCACGTGAGCGGGTGGGCGCGATGCTGATTTCGCTGGGCCCGGATGAAGCCGAGGCTGCGGTCGCCGCAGGTGACGGCCAAGCGAAGGTTCGATGCGAGTTCTGTGGGCAGGATTATCGATTCGACCAAGCCCAGCTCGCGGCCATGTTCAGGGATGCAGCGCTGGAACTTCCTGTGGCCGACGCGATCCAATAGCCGCGCCAGCGCAGCTGACCGCTTGCATTCAAGCACCCCGTGGATGTTGTTAATTATTCGTAAATCCACTACGATCAAAAGACCGGAAAGCTGAACTTCACCGTTGGGTCATTGTCCCACTACGAACATGCGCACCGCCTTGCCCTACATCGCTGCAACCTTGCTCGCCCTGGCTTGCGCCAGCGGCGTTGCGCAGGCGCAGACAACGCAGGGCAAACGCGAGTCGGCAGTGGTGCCGGTCCTCAACAAGACCACGCACAAATTGGAGGCTGTGCTCCTGCTGGAGCCCACCACCACCAGTGCGGGCCCGCGCTGGCGCTTCGGCAGCACGACGCTTGAAGCCACCTACGGCCTGCAAAGCGGTGATTCATTGGCCCTGCTCTGCGACCGTCGCAATGGTATTGGCAGCGAAATCGTGCAGCTGGCGAATGCCTGCGTGCTGGCCTCACTGGATGGTGACAGCGTCGGCAACGGCAGCCGCCACGGATCCGCCGGCGCCACCCTCAGCCGCAATGGCAACAAGGTCGGTGTCGCCGTTGGCAGCGGACGCGATACGTTGCCGGCTTGGTTGGCGCCTAACAAGCTCAATAACAAAGTCGAGCAAAACGACTTCTCGTTGTTCGCCGAAAAGAACATTGGCCGCGACGGCTTCGTCAGCGTCGGCGGAACCGTGGCGCGTGTACGCCTGGTACCTGCAGCCGATGTGCCGCAACTGGCTGACCAGTGGAATACCCGCAGCCTGAACATCAGTGGCGGAATCGGCTCTTTCGGCGCGAACATCGTGGGGCGCGTGGTCAATGTCCCGGGTGAAAGCAACGTGTGGAAGGGGCTTGGGCTTGGCCTGACATGGCGCACGCCCTGGAGTGGCCAGCTCAGCGTGGGCGCCGACAACGTGGTGACGCGCGGCAAGAACCCGTTCTCTGGCACCACCGGCCAGGAAGATGAAGGCACCGTGCCCTACGTCCGCTATCAGCAAGACCTCTGATTCGATCCGGCGAACCGCTGCAGCGTAACCCCGAATACACCGAAGGCCGCATCCTGGATGCGGCCTTCTTGTTTTGCAGCGGCGTGCGCCGGGCTACTGCAGCCGCAACTCGGCATCACCCGAGAAACTTTCCATGCGGATTTGGCCCTTTCCTGCGCCGTAACCTGTGTGAAAACTGGAACCGGGACCGAATTCCTCGCGCTGGATCCTTGCACCAGGCGCTTTGAGCTCGCCACTGAAACTCTCACCGGAAACCTGCGCGGACAAGTCGCCAGGCATGAGCAGCAACAAGTCGCCGCTGACGCTCTCCAACTTGACCACGCCGTCTGCCGCCAGACCCATTTGCACCCGGATGTCACCGGATACGGTACCGCCGCGGAATTCGGAGAGCCTTTCGCCCTTCGTATCCACCTGCACGTCACCGGCCACTGTTTCTACCGCGACTTCGCCGTTCAAGCGGCCACTGAGGGACACGTCGCCACTGACTGAACTTACGTCGACGTCACGGCTGTTGAAGGTCAACCTGGCGTCACCACTCACCGATTCAACCTTGGCGCGGCCGGGCGCGCCGTTCGCGGTGATGTTGCCGCTGACCGACTCCAGCGACATCTCGCGCGAGGCCATCCCACCCACATCGATGTCGGCCGAAACTGTATCGATTTCGATATCCGCCCGCAGCGGCACTTGCAGGATCAGGATGGTCGGTTCGCTACGGTTCGATCGCGATGGATATTTCACTTCGATGTGCAATGCGTTGCCATCGCCTTGCACGCTGAGTTTTTCGACCCCGTCACCCAAGCTGCCGGTGAGCTTCACTTCCGGACGATCCCAGCCACGCACTTCGACACGGCCCTTCAGGTTGTCGATCTCCACCCGTCCGCGCGCATCCAACGGTCGGGTCTCGTTGATTGGCGTCCCTGCATATGCGGGCAACACCGCAATGCATGCCAATGCCAGCACGGAAATCATCAAGTCAATTCGCATATCCAGTTCCTCAGGCGTAAAGCGCGCGGCGCGCAAGCGCGAGCCGGCGGGTGTATGTGCTGCGCAGTTGTTGCAGCAGCAGGCGGGAGTTCGGGTCGTGTTGCATT